>DATGWX010000153.1:0-1736 GCA_035299275.1 Bacteroidia bacterium | reverse complement strand
ATTACGCTGTGTAACTTGTGACAAACCCCAGAAAGCATGTATTTTACCGTTATTATCAATCACCACTTCCATTGAACCGTCATTTGTTCTGCGATTTTCTCCGATTACTTTGTTGTTTGCATAAGGGGCAAAATCAAGTGAATCAATGAACATGCGGGTGAAATTACTTCCGTTGTCGGTAGATTTCCAAAGCATTACATGCTCACCTAAACCACCGGTAACAATGGCTACAATAGAGTCTTTTACGTCAATGGCGTAACTATCGCCTCCGCCTTCAAACATAATGCTGTTGTCGTAACCAGGTAACACCTGATTTTTGATTGGCCAGGTAAGGCCACCGTCTAATGAGCGGCTGTACACCATAGGGTCACGTACACCGTTTTTAACCACAGTGAACGGGTTATCAGAACTGGAGTCTGAATAGTTGGCGATAATGTGAATAGTGTTTCCGTTGTTGGCTACACGTCCCCATATTGGACGGCTTGTCGCATTGTCTGTAATAACCGGGCCTGTAGTAGTCCAGGTGTTGCTTCCTATTGAACCGTTTTTGGAGTAGAAAAGACCGCCTGTTGCTGCACTGTGAGCAAATACGTATTCTTCATTTCCTATAACTCCGATAGAAGGCCAGCCTGAACGTTTAGATGTTCCTGCACCACCTTCGATTCTGGTGGTAACAGCAGCAGGAGAGAGGGTCCAATTGGTTCCGTTAAAATGGTTGTAACCTGTACCACGATCGTCCCATGCACTTCCTAAGCGGGATAAGGTCCAAGTAGCAGATACTTTACCTCCTGTGTTCAGAATAATTCTTCTGCCTATTGATGCATTTGTTCCCAAATCATACGTGGTTGAACCAATCCACACAAAGGGATAATTGGCCACATTGGGTGAGTTAACCATATTACCGCTTGCAGGTAATACGTTTTTTTGTTTGCTAGCCGGGGCTTTGCTGTCAGTAACAGTCTGTGCCGATTTTACCAATGGAGCCTGAGTTGCAGGTCCTGTTGGCGGGCTTTTTACAATCTTTACATTTTGTGCACCTACAATAAAAGGCACACTTACTAATCCTAGTAGTAATAATTTTTTCATCAGCGTTATTGTTAATTTATTATATATATTAAATTCAGGTAAATGCAATTTTACAAATAAAACCTGTATTAAGGAATAATTATTTTTCCTGTACTATCAGATAAATAATCTCCTGTAGTAGTTGCTTGTCATCTGCGCTGTTGTTGTTAATTCCTTTACTTTTAAGGTCGTATGTCTTTAAAACATGAAATACCTGATTTAGTTTAGCCGGGCTGAAATTTTTTAGTGCATTCAGGTAATCATCAACAAAGAAGTAGTTGACACCTAATGCTTTCATTAAGTTATTTTTTGATTTATCGGCTAAATGGTGCGCCACATACAGTTTGGAAAAAAAACTATACAGATTCGATAAAAAAGGAATTAGCGAAAAATCCTTGGAACGCGTAATGTATTCAGCAATCTGATATGCTTTAAAGCTGTTTCGTTGACCAATAGCACTTTGCAACTCAAAAATATTGAATTCTTTGCTGATGCCCACATTTTGCTCTATTTCCTGTAGAGAAATTTCTTTTTGTGTATCTGTTTTGTTGATGAGAATTTTGTCGAGCTCACTGGTTATGCGGGCTAAATCGTTACCAATGTATTCACTGAGCATCACACACGCTTTCTCATTTATCTTGAGATTTTTCTTTTTGAGATAACCCACAATC
>DATGWX010000152.1:0-3121 GCA_035299275.1 Bacteroidia bacterium | reverse complement strand
ACCATCTGGGGTACTTTCCCGTTATTTCTTAAACAGCTGACAGGATTTCCGGCTTACACCATTTTATTCTACCGTATACTTTTTGCAAGTTTATTCGGAATACTGATAATAGCATTTTTTATGCGTGACAAGTTGCGCATTGAATGGCGGCAATGGAAACAGATGGAGAAAAAAACTCAATGGTCGGTAGCAAGGGTTATGCTGGGTGGCGGACTCTTACTCTCCGTCAATTGGCTGTTGTATATCTATGTGGTCAACAACATTAACATCCAATCGGCCTCTTTCGCCTACATGTTGTGCCCTATTATCACCGCCTTATTGGGGGCACTTATTCTCAAAGAAAAACTGCTCAAACACCATTGGTTAGCCATAGCACTGGGTTTATTAAGCTGTGTACTGCTCAGCATTATTGAACCAAGCAACACATTATTCAGTTTAACCATTGCCTGCTCTTATGCTTTTTACCTCATCATACAAAAGTATGCAGCCGGAGTAAACCGTGTTATTTTATTAACCGGGCAAATGAGTTTATCCATTCTGGTCATTGCCCTCACCTTCCGGCTCGCGCACATTGAAACACCTCCCCACCCTTTTGTGTTAAGTATGACCGCCATCATGGCCTTAGTGTTTACCTTGCTACCGTTACTGCTCAACCTCTTTTCTCTCCAGGGCTTATCATCTGGCACTGTCGGTTTTTTAATGTACATCAACCCATTGATGAACTTTATTGTAGCCTTTGTATTCTTCCAGGAAAAAAGCACACCTGTTCACCTCACAGCCTACGCCATTGTTCTGATAGCCATTTTATTCTACAACAAAGAACGCCTCAATAATCTTTTGTCTTCCAAGCCTGAATAACTTACCTTTGCAATGCAAAACAGGCTACCGCAGGTATGAAAATACATGAGGAAAGTCCGGGCAACACAGAGCACCATACTTCCTAACGGGAAGGATTTTGCAGCAATGCAAAAGCCAGCCAGTGCCACAGAAAATAAACCGCCATGCAGCAATGCGTGGTAAGGGTGAAAAGGTGGGGTAAGAGCCCACCGCTTCGTTGGTGACAACGGAGGCAGGGTAAACCTTATGGGTTGAAAGGTCAAATAAATTCTGAGTATGGAGTTGCTCGCTCCTGTGGCTGTTTCGGCAGCTCCTCAGAAAGGGTAGACTGATAGAACCCTGTAGTGATGCAGGGTCCAGATAAATGGTAGCTATACCCGCCTACAAGCGGATGAAACAGAACCCGGCTTATCGTTTTGCAACAAGATAAAGGGGGCCTTGTGCCCCCTTTTCCATTCAGATCATCGCAAATCAGCGATGATATCCATAAAGAAGTAGTTGAAGCTGTCTTAATTTCAAGAATTGCCGGACACTTTTTATGACAGTTCATCAGCCGTTATTGAGTGTAAAAATGCTTTGACATTTCCATGACAATTGATTGAACTGTAGAATCGCTTTCAGCATCAACCACATAAGCTATAGCTCATCAAACTGAGTAAAAATATTTCAACTTTTTTTTGAAGTAAAGCAACTATTTTCACGGTTTTTGCGTTTAAGGTTACAGGTTAGGTTTTAGTTTGGTTTCCGAAGGCCCCTTGCAGTTCATGCGGGGGCTTTTGGCTTTTATATACTTTCTGATAAACCTGACTTTGTCACTAAGACCTTGAATCGAGAGGGCTTAGCACATATGTGTATAATATGTTGGATAATTACCTGTCTATTATTTTGGAGAAGCGGTAGTATTTTAAATCTTTGCTATCTAAATATTACAACATTATGCCACGTGTACTGATTATAGATGATGAAAAAAGCATCCGAAATACGCTCAAGGAAATTCTGGAATACGAAGGCTACTCCGTTGATGAGGCAGCTGACGGCCATGCCGGTTTGGAAAAACTGAATGACGAATCGTATGATGTGGTGTTGTGCGACATTAAAATGCCCAAAATGGACGGGTTGGAAGTACTAAGCAAAGCACAGGAAGTTTGTCCTGATACTCCGTTTGTAATGATCAGCGGCCACGGCACACTGGAAACTGCAGTTGAAGCTACTAAAAAGGGTGCGTATGATTTTATCTCCAAACCACCGGACCTGAATCGCTTGCTGATTACTCTGCGAAATGCTATTGACAAAAGTTCATTGGTTATTGAAACCAAGGTACTGAAACGTAAAGTTACTAAAACCAGAGAGATTATAGGTGATTCTCCGGCCATACAAAAAATTATTGAAACCATTGAGAAAGTAGCTCCAACAGATGCCCGTGTAATGATTACCGGTGAAAACGGAACCGGAAAAGAACTGGTAGCCCGTTGGATTCACGAAAAAAGCAACCGCAACAAAAGCCCTTTAATAGAAGTGAATTGTGCTGCCATTCCTTCGGAACTTATCGAAAGTGAATTATTTGGTCATGAGAAAGGCTCCTTTACTTCAGCCATTAAACAACGGATAGGAAAATTTGAACAGGCACATGGAGGGACATTGTTTCTCGATGAAATCGGTGATATGAGTCTTTCTGCACAGGCTAAAGTGTTACGTGCATTACAGGAAAATAAAATTACCCGTGTGGGTGGTGACAAAGACATAGAAGTAAATGTGCGTGTAATTGCTGCAACCAATAAAGACCTATTACAGGAAATTGAACGTGGCAACTTCCGTATGGACCTTTACCACCGTTTAAGTGTTATTCTCATTCACCTCCCCTCACTCAATGAGCGTGATGATGATATCCCTTTACTGGCAGAAAAATTCCTGAAAGAAATTTGTGAAGATGGGGGTATTCCTAAGAAAACGTTTACCCCGGGAGCGTTGCAAGAGTTGAAAAAAATCAACTGGTCAGGCAACATACGTGAACTTCGAAATGTTGTAGAACGCTTGATAATTCTGGCAGCTAACAAGATTACCGAAGAAGATGTATTGAGTTATTCTAACCCAAAATCAAAAAATGCCAGTTCGCAAAGTGTTTATGAACGGTTTGATCGCTTGCAGGAGTTCAAAGATCATGTGGAACGCATTTTTATTGAAGAAAAACTCAAGAAGAACGGTTGGAACGTTGCTAAAACAGCCATCGAAATCGACATTCAGCGCAGTCACTTATACAACAAAATAGATAAGTACAGCCTCAAAC
>DATGWX010000151.1:0-2602 GCA_035299275.1 Bacteroidia bacterium | reverse complement strand
CGGCCAATGACTCGTAGCTCATTAAGCGGGGCTCACCGGCTGCTGTGTTTAAGATTAAATGTTTGGGCAAAATAGGAACTGATGAACCACCTGCCACTACGGCTTTCAGCTCACGTCCGTTGCGAATGCCACCGCAATATTCATCAGAATAAATAAAATCTTCTACCGGCAAACCCAATTCAATTTCATATACACCGGGTTTGTTCAAATGTCCCGATGCAGAAATTAATTTGGTACCTGTTGATTTTCCCACTCCGATGGCTGCATAAGCATCTCCACCGTTGTTTACTATGGGCACCACGGCAGCAATGGTTTCCACATTGTTTACTACCGTTGGGCGTTCCCACAATCCTTTTACGGCAGGGAAGGGAGGCTTAATGCGCGGGTTACCACGCTTGCCTTCCAGTGATTCAAGCAAAGCGGTTTCTTCTCCGCAAATGTAGGCGCCACCACCCACCTGCACATACAGGTCGAGGTTGTAGCCGGTGCCTAAAATGTTTTTACCCAACCACCCGTGAGCATAAGCTTCAGCAATGGCTTTTTCTAATATGCGAACGATGTAATAGTACTCACCGCGAATGTAGATGTACGAAGTATTGGCTCCCAAAGCAAAGCTGGAGGTAATCATACCTTCCACCAGCAAGTGTGGTATGCGCGACATGAGGTAACGGTCTTTGAACGTACCGGGTTCTGATTCATCGGCATTACAAACCAAATGGCGCGGAACACCATCGGGCTTGGCCAAAAAACTCCATTTCATACCCGTAGGAAAACCCGCACCACCACGGCCCCTTAGCCCTGATTTTTTTACTTCTTCCACCACGGCATCGGGTGTCATGTTTTTTAATGCTTTTTCAACGGAGGCATATCCACCCATTTGGCGGTAAACGTCATAGCCTTGAATGCCGGGAACGTTGTCGTGTGCTAATAAAAGTTTACGTCCCATGTTTAATAGTGTTCAATTTTAACTTCGTCCAGATAGGTTTTGCGTTTGTCTTCAGAACGCAAGTCATTTATGAGGTGATCAACCTTTTCTAAAGTAAGGTTTTCATGAAACTGAGCACCACACATCAACATAGGAGCAGTACCGCAGGAACCTAAGCATTCCACGGTTTTGAGTGTAAACATACCGTCTTTGGTGGTTTCACCTACTTTAATGTTTAATTTTTTCTCTATGTGCTTCACTATGTCTTCAGCACCAAGCAACCAACAGCTGCTGGTTTGGCATACTTCAATAAGGCATTTACCCACCGGTTGCAAGTTGTACATGGTGTAGAATGAAGCCACTTCGTATACTTCAATGGGTTTGATGTTAAGCAATGAGGCTACGTAATCCATAACGGGAGCGCTCAACCATCCGTCAAATTCCGCCTGAGCTAAATGGAGAATAGGCAACAATGCCGATTTTTGTTTGCCTTCAGGATAGCGGGCAATAATATTTTTTACCAGTTCAAGACTTTCGTCACTGAATTGGATGTTCTGATGTGTTTGACCTGTGTTCATGTTGTTCAATTATGCGTCAAGTTCTCCTGCAATTACGTTCATGCTGCTCATGGTGATGATGGCATCTGAAAGCATTCCGCCTTTTATCATTTCCGGGTAAGCCTGGTAGTAAATGTAACATGGCCTGCGGAAGTGCAAACGGTAAGGGGTACGTCCGCCATCGCTTACCAGATAAAATCCTAATTCACCGTTACCACCTTCTACCGCATGGTAAACTTCTCCTTTGGGTACTTCTGTTTCGCCCATCACAATTTTGAAGTGCCAGATAAGGCCTTCCATAGTGGTGTAAACATCTTCTTTGGGAGGTAAGTAAAACTCAGGAATATCTGCGTGGTGTTTTCCTTCGGGCATTTTATCCAAAGCCTGTTTAATAATGCTGAGGCTCTGCCATATTTCTTCGTTGCGCACCATAAAGCGATCATACGTATCGCCATTGGTACCCACCGGAATGATAAAATCAAAATCCTGATACGAGCTGTAAGGATTCATAGCGCGTACATCGTAATCAACTCCTGCAGCCCTCAGGTTAGGTCCGGTGAAACTGTATTCCAGCGCCATCTCTGCTGTAATTGGTCCGCAGCCAATGGTGCGATCCATAAATATGCGGTTGCGGTTAATGAGTGACTCAAACTCTTTCCAGGCAGCAGGAAAATCAGCCAGAAAATCGTTGAGTTTCTTGTGGAACTTATCAGAGAAATCGCGTTCAAATCCGCCTATGCGACCCACGTTAGTGGTAAGACGTGCCCCGCAGATTTCTTCGTACATCTCATAAATTTTCTCGCGCCACTGAAATACGTAGGTAAAACCGGTAAGTGCTCCGGTATCAACTGCAATTACAGAGTTGCATATAATGTGGTCAGCAATGCGGGCCAGTTCCATTACAATTACCCGCATGTATTCTACCTTTTTAGGCAATTGTGCACCAATTAGTTTTTCAACCGTCATGTGCCATCCCATATTGTTGATGGGAGAGGAACAGTAGTTTAAACGGTCAGTAAGTGTGGTAATCTGGTAAAATGGTCTGCGCTCGGCAATTTTTTCAAACGCACGGTGAATGTAACCTATGGTAGGTTCGGCTTCCACAATAATTTCCCCGTCC
>DATGWX010000150.1:0-2697 GCA_035299275.1 Bacteroidia bacterium | reverse complement strand
CAGGTAATAAATTAATGTGGTCCTCCAGCACCATTAAATCGGTTACTTTGTAGTCCTGATTTAAACCGCCACAGGCATTGGATACAAACAATTTTTCGATGCCCAGTTGTTTCATTACGCGCACGGGAAATGTTACTTCTTTCATCGAGTAACCTTCGTAATAATGAAAACGGCCTTGCATGGCCATTACCTTTTTACCGCCTAATTCTCCGAAGATTAATTTGCCGGCATGGCTCTCCACTGTGGAGACAGGGAAGTTGGGTATGCCCCGGTAATTGAGTGTTGTGTGTACAGTTATTTCATCCACCAATCCACCCAGGCCGGTGCCCAGTATAATGCCGAATTGCGGTTGGAAATCAGCTATGCGGGTGCGAATAAATTCGGTGGTTTCACGTATTTGTGTTAACATAATTCAAAATGGTTTTGCGGAAGGTGTCTTCCTGTGCTAAAAATTCAGTTTTAATGGGTAAAAAATATACAGGCAAATTTTGCAGTGCTGTTTTTTCTTTCAAACGCATGGCATCTTTTTCTGTGGTGAGTAAAATACTGCCTTGAGGTAGTGTGTGCATTTCAGCAACAATGCGCGCGATGTCATTATCCGTGAAGGAATGATGGTCAGCGAAACGCATATGTTTAACAGTAGTAAATCTGGTTTTGCAATACTCCAGCAAAGGTTGCGGGTTGGCAATACCGGTAACCAGCAATATGTTTTCAGCGTTGGTGTCGTGTGATGAAGCAAAGAGTGGCCTCATGCGGTCGTACGCGATGGAAGTGAAAAATACCTGTTGGTATGGCAATGGATTCAGTTCACGAATAATTTCCTGCTGTTCTGTTTCACTTAACTTGTGCGGACACTTACTTACGATAATGACCTGAGCCCGTTCTGCGCCTTTTTTTCGTTCGCGTAAATTTCCGGCAGGCAACACGGTATCACGGGTATACAGTCTCCCGTAAGAAGTAAGCAAAATGTACAGGCCCGCCTTTACTGAACGGTGTTGAAAAGCATCGTCCAGCAAAATAACCTCCGTATCTTCAGCATCCATCAGTATGTGTGCAATACCCAAGGCCCGTTGCTCATCAACGGCTACAAAGGCCTCCGGAAATTTATTTTTGAATTGTACCGGTTCATCTCCGCATTGTTCCTGGGTGGAGTTGAGTTTTACTTCGGCATACCCTGTTGTTTTGCGTTGGTAACCACGGCTCAGTATGGCGACTTTTTTAGCGGGTTGCAGCAATTGAACCAGGTATTCGATGTGCGGTGTTTTACCTTCACCACCAACCCGCAAGTTGCCCACTGCTATAACAGGAATATCGAAAGAAGCGCTTTTAAAAATGCGTTTGTCGTACAACACATTGCGTATATCTGTCACTAAAATATACAGCCAGCTGAAAGGGAAGAGTAACCTGCGGAAATTCATCATTATATTGCGGCTAAATTACGGCTATGATTATGAAAATAAAAGACATTACACAGCTTCTTGAATCGTGGGCCCCGTTGGCCTTGCAGGAGCCGTATGATAATGCAGGGCTTATTACCGGTAACGCGGAAGCTGAACTGAAAGGCACCTTGCTTTGTCTTGACAGTACCGAAGCTGTAGTAGAGGAGGCGTTAAGCAAAGGGTGTAACCTCATTATAGCACACCACCCCATTGTATTTGGCGGATTGAAAAAATTTACCGGAGCCAATTATGTAGAACGCACCATTATCAAAGCCATCAAAAATGATATAGCCATTTACGCCATTCATACCAACCTGGATAATGTATACACAGGAGTCAATAAAAAAATAGCTGATTTGCTTGGGCTACAAAATCAACGAGTACTTTCACCTAAAAAAGGTGGGTTAAAAAAACTGGTAACGTTTTGTCCTACCGCACATACAACAGCCGTTCGCGAAGCCATTTGTTCAGCAGGTGCAGGTCACATAGGCAACTATGATTTCTGTACATTTAATGCGGAAGGTACCGGAACTTTCCGTGCCGGAGCAGCAACTAATCCATTTGTGGGAGAGAAGGGACAATTACATAGTGAACCTGAGGTTCGTATAGAAACAGTATTCCCTGCTTATGCTCAGGGAAAAGTAGTGCAGGCTTTGTTGCAGGCACATCCGTATGAAGAGCCTGCCTACGATTTGTATACGCTCGACAACGTATCGCAGCATGTAGGTGCGGGTATGGTAGGCGAGTTGAACGAGGCTTTGGCACCGCAGGGTTTTCTGGCATTGCTCAAGAAAAACATGGAACTGAACGTGATTAAGCATACCGCCTTTACATCAGCAAAGGTAAAAACCATTGCCGTGTGTGGCGGAGCGGGTAGTTTTTTACTTCCCGATGCCATACGTGCCCGAGCCGATGTTTTTGTGACTAGTGATTACAAGTACCATCAATTCTTTGATGCTGATAATAAGATTGTTATAGCCGATGTAGGGCATTACGAAAGTGAAATATTCACTACCAGACTTTTAGCTGAACAAATTCTGAAAAAAATACCTACTTTTGTACCCATTTTTTCAGAAACCGTTACCAACCCAGTTAATTATTATTACTGATATATGGAAGTTACCGTAGAACAAAAATTAAGAGCCCTGTACAGCCTTCAAAAAATTGACACAGAGATTAACAAGATTAAAGCCATTCGTGGAGAATTACCTATGGAAGTGTCTGACCTTGAAGATGAATTGGCAGGTTTGGAAACCCG
>DATGWX010000149.1:0-1665 GCA_035299275.1 Bacteroidia bacterium | reverse complement strand
AGGAAACAGATAAGCCCGTCTACGGACTTACAAAGAACGTTCACTCCTACCATTTGGCTAAAGTTATTTTCCATGAATGGAGCCATATTTTTAAGGACATAATGAAGCCCGTTTCACTATCGCACAAACTCAGGTACTTGTTTGCGCCTCCGGGTTGGAGCCATGATGGAAGTTCAAAAACCTCTGCCCAGTTACGCGAGGAGATGAAAAAATAATCGCACTTCTCTTTCGCCCTCATTTTACGCATATTTGCAATTTATGAATCAATACCTGCGCAAGAGTATACGTGTAACGGGTTATGCAGGGGCAGCCCTTTTGCTGTTTGTTATCCTGTTTGAATTAAATCCCTTCCATTTTTTCGGCTACATGCCCACTCCTGCTGATATTAAAACACCGCGTATGTCGGTAGCTTCAGAGTTGTACACAACTGATTCCGTTCTGATAGGCCGTTACTTTAAGGAGAAAAGAAGTCCGGTTACTTTGGATGAGGTAGACACTAACCTAATCAAAATACTTTTAGCCACTGAAGACATTCGCTTTTATGAGCACCATGGCATTGATACCCGCTCTGTAATTGCGGGTATTTTCTCTACAGCATCGGGCGATAAACGCGGGGCAAGTACCATTACACAACAGTTGGTAAAAAACCTGTATCATACCCGACACCCTAAAAATCAGGGGGTGGCCGGCAAAATACCTTTACTGCGAACCATTTCATTCAAAATGAAAGAGTGGTTTTGCGCTCTAAAACTCGAACATTTTTACACGAAAGCGCAACTATTGGAGATGTACCTGAATACTGTAGGCTTTGGTAATAATGCTTTCGGGATAAAAGTGGCGACCAAAACGTATTTCAATAAACTCCCCTCAGAACTCAACTGGCAGGAAGGTGCATTACTGGTAGGTATGTTAAAAGCCACCACTACATACAACCCATTCAATAACTACGATAAGGCTTTGGAGCGCAGAAATGTGGTGCTAGCTCAACTGGTAAAATATACTTTACTGTCATCTAGTGAGGCCGATTCACTTATGTCTCTACCAATTATCATTAACCAGGATGCTTCTGATAATGACGAAGAGCAGGATTCATATATTCGGGTTGCAGCCAAACAGGCCATCCAAAAATGGTGTGATGAAAACGGGTATGATGTATATGCTGACGGATTGAAAATTTACACCACCATTGACTCGAAATTGCAAACTTTTGCAGAGCAGGCCAATGCCGAAAAGATGCGGGAAATACAGCGCAGATTTAATGTGCACTGGCGCGGTCAAAACCCCTGGACGGATGAAAATAAACGTGAAATAAAAGGTTTCTTTGAATCGTACCTCAAAAAAACACCGGCATACAAATCTCTGAAACAGCAATTTAAAAGCGACACACTGGCTATTGACTCTGCTCTTCACATCAAAAAGACTATGCAGGTGTTTACCTGGAACGGTGAGCGGGATACTACCCTTTCCACCATTGACTCGTTGCGGTATTACCTGACTTTGATGCAAAGCGGTATGATGACTTTGGATCCCTTTAGCGGACACATTAAAGTTTGGATAGGTGGTATCAATCACCGCTACTTTAAGTATGACCACGTGAACCAAAGTAAACGTCAACCCGGTTCCACTTTTAAACCTTTTGCTTATTGTGCGGCTATTGATAATGGC
>DATGWX010000148.1:0-1511 GCA_035299275.1 Bacteroidia bacterium | reverse complement strand
TTAATTTCTTTGTTTTTAAGTGCCCGCACAGCTAAAGCAACGGCAGTATAAGTTTTTCCCGTACCGGCCGGACCAATCGCAAAAACAATATCGTTTGTTTCCACGTACTCCCTCATTTTACGCTGGTTGGGTGTTCGTGCTTTTACAATTTTCCCGTTAGGGCCGTAGACCAACACATCATTGTCAGACGTTGGTTCGGTTTGATTACCGTTAACAAGCTCATTGTTTTTTACCAGTTCGTCAAAATAATTCTCATGCAGCTTGCCAAACTTTCGGATGTGGTCGGCCATCATGTCCAGTTTGTCTTCAAGCAGTTGCATTTCCTTTTCATCTCCTTTCATCAGGATTTCGTGTCCTCTGGACACTATTCGCAGACGGGAAAATTTGTTTTGGAGCTGTTTGAGGTGACCATTGTTCACGCCCAGAAGTTCCAGCGGATCAACCGCTTCGATGAAATAGCTTTTTTCAATCAAGATTCTGTGGGTTATTCTTCTATTTTTGTGGTCGAAATTAGTAAAAAATCACCTTAGTGCCTTTAGTTACTTTAACAACCGATTTTGGAAACAACAGTTTTTACGTAGCCGCCTTAAAAGGAGGGCTATATAAACTGATGAATACGGTGCAGGTGGTTGATTTAAGTAATTCTATTCCTCCTTTTGATATCAGCCAGGCTGCTTTTCTGGTACGTAACAGTTATCCTTCTTTCCCGGAAAAAACAATTCACCTGCTGGCTGTTGATGTTGATTTGAATTTGTATTCACAGTATTTGCTGGTAGCCTGTAAAGGACAATATTTCATTGGGGCAGATAACGGTATCTTCTCCCTCATTTTTGATGAAGTGCCTGAAGATGTTTACCGCATCAAGCTTCAGGAGCATGATTTAGCCGGCATGCATATTTTTGTGCAGGCGGCAGCAAAGTTAGCGCAAAGCTGGAACCCGCTGGATTTGGCAGAACCGGGACAGATTAAAAACAACAAGCAGAATTTTCAGCCCATGGTTGATGCTGACAGTATCAGGGGGCATGTGGTGTACATTGATCACTATAAAAACGTAGTTACCAATATATCGAAAACTTTATTTGATACGATTGGACGTGGGCGCAGGTTCCGTATACGTTTCAGACGTACCGAGGAGTTGGACCGCATCAGCACACATTACAGTGCGGTGGATGCAGGCGAACGTTTGTGTATTTTTGGTGAAAGCGGGTTTCTAGAAATTGCCATGAACAGGGGCGAAGCGGCTCCGTTGCTGGGCTTACGCACCGATTCAGTTATTGTAATAGAGTTTGTATGATTATAAGAATAGTGCGCATGACGTTTGAACCTGCACAGGTTGAATCTTTTCAGGAATTGTTTAATGCAACAAAGCACCTCATCAGGCATTTTGATGGGTGTGAACGACTGGAGTTATTGCGTGATGTAAAAGAGACCAATGTTTTTTTTACCTACAGCTGGTGGCAAAGTGAGGAGCATTTGAATAAATACAGATTCTCTCCGTTGTTTAAAGAGGT
>DATGWX010000147.1:0-2341 GCA_035299275.1 Bacteroidia bacterium | reverse complement strand
GCGCACTGTTCATAATGCTGTCTTTCAACTCGCGGGCTTCTTTCAGAATCTGGTCGCGCTCCATGCGGGCCTCACGCAACAATTGCTCGTTGTCGTTTTTAAGGGCATCCATTTGTTTGCGGGCTTCTTCAGCAGCTTGCAAGGCGGAGTGAATAGAATCTTCGCGCTCTTTTAATGCGGCTGTAATCGGTTTCCACGCGAACTTGGTCAGTATCCACATCAATATGCCGAACGACATGGTTGACCAGAACACTAAACCTATACTTGGGGTAACTAAATCCATTTGTTTTGTTTTTTTAAATCAGTGAATACTTTGCTTAACCTTTTTTTTTGACTAAAGTAAAAGAGTAAAGCCCGATTGGCAGGAATTTGCCATCGGGCCTTGCTTTTAATTAGTTACCTAAGCCTAACAATGCAATTACTACAGCGAAGAGAGCAACCGCTTCTACGAAGGCGGCAGCAATCAACATGGCAGTTTGAATTTTGTTAGCAGCATCAGGTTGACGGGCCATACCTTCCATGGCAGATCCACCAATTCTTCCGATACCTAATCCGGCTCCAATGGCAGCTAGTCCAGCTCCGATTGCGGCAATACTTCCAGTCATTTTGATTTTGATTTATGGTTAAACAATTTATTAATTTTTCTTAGTGATGTTCTTCGTGGTGGTGCTCCTCGGTAGCCATACCAATGTACAGTGCCGAAAGAATGGTAAATATAAATGCCTGAATGAATGCTACCAGCAACTCAATCAAACTGATGGCAGCCACAAACGGTACGGATACCGCAGCAACAGCCAGTGATTTAAAAATGAAAATCAAACAAACCAAACTCAACACCAGAATGTGACCGGCTGTAATGTTGGCAAACAAACGAATCATTAACGCGATAGGTTTGGTGAATACACCCACAAACTCAATTGGAGCCAGCAACAATTTAACGGGTACAGGTACACCCGGCATCCAGAAAATGTGCTGCCAGTAGTTTTTGTTGGCGTTAATGTTGGTGATTAATAAGGTAACAACGGCCAGGGTCATGGTTACGGCAATGTTGCCCGTTACGTTGGCCCCACCCGGGAAAAACGGTATCAAACCCAACATGTTGTTGAACCAGATAAAGAAAAACACGGTGAGTAAATACGGCATGTATTTCTCGTGACGGTCGCCCAGGTTAGGCTTGGCAATTTCGTCACGTACAAATATAATGATGGGCTCCATAGCTGATTGCAGGCCCTTAGGTGCTTGTCCTTTGCGGGTGGTGTAAGCTTTGGCTATGGAAGTAAATATTAAAATGATAATTAAAACGGAGATAAGTAAAGAAGCTACGTTTTTTGTAATGGAGAAATCGTATACGTTTTTGCTGGCTTCTTCGTCAATGGTTCCTTCAGCAGTTACCACTTTTACTTTTTCATGTTCTAATTTGTAGGTGTAGTGTTTTCCGGTATACGCATCGTGGCCGTGGTTAAACTTACCTGAGCTGAAAAACTCCATGCCTTTATCGGTATAAAGAATAACAGGCAAGTGAATTGAAGTGTGCCCCCACAGGTGCCAATCGTGAGCATCTTTAATGTGCTCCATAATCACCGGACCGGGTTGAAATTTTCCTTCGGTTCCGTGTGCTTCAGCATGGGCAGATTCTTCGGTGTGCGCAACTCCTGAATCCTGAGCCGAAATAGTGTCATTTTCATGCCCTTCATTGGCCGAAGCGATGCGTGCAACGCCAAAAACGAGCACCAACAGGGTAAAAATTATGCGGTAATATCTAACGTAAGTTGTTGAAAATCTGCTAATCATTGCGTGGTTCGTCCCGTTTTAAATCGGGGTGCAATTTAGCGGTTAGGTAATAAATTTCAAATAATGTGTAAAAAATGTAAACGCCAAAAATCAATAAAATGAACGATTTACTGTAAGACTCGCGTCCCCGTAGGTAAAAAAAGATGTAAAAAATTGTGGCGAAGAGCCGAAGCGAAAAAGTTCCGTAAGCGGTATTTACGAATGTAAAACGGTCTTTTCCCAAACTGCGGTAACTGAGTAAAAAAGACAACAGGGTGAGCAGGGCAAAAAAGAGCAGTGTGGTGGTACTTTCGGGCTCAGGTAAAAGCGCCAAAGCATTTTGCTGCAAAAGGTACATGCCTCCCCATAAAAAACCTGTAAGCAACAGCAGGTATACACTAAACTTGACTACAGCCTTCAGCATCAGGATTTGTCTTGATCTTTGATAATTTTGAGAATGAGGTAAAACACTACCACTAGTGCCAGCGCTACTCCAACCAGGGTAAAAGCAGGGAACTTGTTCCCCATCCATTTGTCCAGCCAGTTGCCGCCCAGTGAAAAAATGACAAAA
>DATGWX010000146.1:0-5234 GCA_035299275.1 Bacteroidia bacterium | reverse complement strand
CTATTCCAATAATTATTAACAGAAGAATGACAGCCAGAACCATGTTGTACTATTATAACGATTTTAAGGTCTCGTTGATTTTTTCGAAGTTAGGCAGTTCTCCGGCATTTTCCAAAACTTCTGCATAGCGGATAATTCCTTCTTTATCCACCACAAACGCTGAACGTTTTGCAACGCCATGCATGCCGAAAGCAAAAGAATCATACAAAGCACCGTAAGCAGCTGAAGTAGCTTTGTTAAAATCTGACAGCAATTCGAAGTTCAGGTTTTGAGCTTCTTTGAATTTACCTAAAGAGAACAGGGAATCAACTGAGATAGCAATTACATCGGTAGTATCGTTGTGGTACATGCTGATGGCATCGCGCACGGTACACAATTGTGTAGTACATACACCTGTAAAGGCTAACGGAAAGAAATGGATGATCAGGTTTTTACCTTTGTAATCACTCAATGAGATTTCTTTTTTCTCGGTGTTGAACAAGGTGAAATCAGGCGCTTTATCTCCTGCTTTTAAAATTACTGTGTTACTTTGAGTTGTCATATGTGTATGTTTTATTTATCTATGTTTAACCGCAGAGGTAAGGTTTGGTTTTAAACATTAACTATTCTTTTGATGATACGGAGCTTATGGGTGTACTTACCTGAGGTTTCGCTGTAAATACCTGATCGGTCGAGCCGGTCAATGCGCACCTGACCTGAGGCATGGATGATATGACCATTTTCCATAATAATACCAACATGGGTAATTTTACCGTCTTCGTTATCAAAAAAAGCTAAGTCGCCAGATTGGCTGCTTTCAATAAAGTCAATGGTTTCGCCTTGTTCAGCTTGTTGCCAGGCATCGCGTTTCAAAACAATGCCGTGCATTTTGTACACCAGTTGAGTTAATCCGGAACAATCAATACCAAATGGCGAACGGCCACCCCACAGGTAGGGTGTATTCAGGTATCTTAAAGCGGTAGCCTCAATATCTTTAAGGTTATTCAGTTTGGCCTCTACTGCATCCGTTACATTAAAACTGTTGTGCCCCAGTTCGAACCTCCCGCTTTTATACACGGGCAGGGTTGAACCAAAAAGTATGGCCCGTTTTTTCTCTCCCTCACCTATGGTTTCACTCAGGGAATTGAGCACATATAGAGGTGACTGCTGAATGGCTTTTAGTTCAATGTCAGAAATAGAGTCGTATTGCTTGCCTTCAAGCCAGCTTTCATAACCGTCCCAAAGTGTTTTAATGCGCAACCAACCGTTACGTGCATCTAAAATTTGAAACTGCTCCCCGAACAATAACATGGAAACCATTTCACTTTTGCTGCTCGCTTCAGCCCTTAAGGCTACTGAACTTAAATGACAAATACCATAGTGCTCCATAATACGCTGCAAAGCTAAGGAAGGTTACTGCAGATAGTGCAGAAATTCACAGAAATCTTTTTATCAAGTGGTCCACGTCAATTACTGTGGTTAATACAAAAGAAAAGTCCCTTGCCGAATAAATCAGCAAGGGACTTTTTTATGGAATGAATCTGTTGCTTACGCGTGCATTTTTTCTTTGCGGGCAAGTAAAGTGTCTTTGTCTTCTACATGGTCAGGGTCAGGAACACAGCAATCCACCGGACAAACCGCAGCACATTGTGGCTCTTCGTGAAAACCTACACACTCGGTGCATTTTTCGCTCACAATAAAGTAGGTGTCGTCAGATTTTGGTGCGTGGCGCTTGCCTACTGCTACCATTCCGCCATTGTATTCTATTTCTCCCTGAATGGAAGTGCCGTCAGCAAAGGCCCACTCGGCTCCTGCTTCGTAAATTGCATTATTCGGACATTCAGGTTCGCATGCACCGCAGTTGATGCATTCATCAGTTATCATTATAGCCATAAGTACTTTTTTCTTAAATTTTATTTGCTGCAAAAATATTTCTGCTTTCACAATATACAATCTTTTGTGAACTTCGCAAATTATTTATATGCATTCTAAACAACTTATTTCGGCTCTATGTTCATTGGGCCAGCACTTTACCTCCGGTTCTGAAGAACTGGCTAAAGTCAAACGTCAGGCAGAAATGCACAATCCCTGGTTTACTCAGGAGCAAATTGACCATGCTTTGCTGGCCTGGAGCAAGGTTTTAACCGAAGAAAAACTCACGGCATGGCTAAGCCTTTACCCGCAGTTACCGGTTACCGCTCCCAAAAAAGTGGGCATTATTATGGCCGGCAATATTCCGCTGGTGGGTTTTCATGACTTACTGTGTGTGCTGTTGAGCGGACACGAAGCCGTGATAAAACCATCCAGCGATGATACCGTGCTGTTGAAATACGTGGTGGAACAACTGCAACAACTCGATCCAACACTGGAATTCAGAATACATGTGGTAGAACGTCTTACCGAATACGATGCAGTAATAGCCACAGGCAGCAACAATACCAACCGCTACTTTGAATATTACTTTAGCAAAGTTCCCAATGTATTGCGAAGCAACCGCACCAGTGTAGCTGTGCTCACCGGCAAAGAAACTCCCGAAGAACTTAAACAAATTGGTGAAGACATATTCCGTTATTTCGGGTTGGGTTGCCGCAATGTGGCCAAGGTTTTTGTACCCGAAGAGTTTGTACTCGACCGCCTGTTCGAAGCCATTTATGACTACGGAAGTGTGGCCGACCATAACAAGTACGCCAATAACCACGATTACTACCGTGCCATTTACCTCATGAACTCAGAGCAGTTTCTGGACAATAATTTTCTGATGATGAAAGAGGAGAAACAACTGCACTCACCTGTGGGAGTATTGTACTATGAACGCTACCAAAGCATTTCGGATGTACAAGCCTACCTGATTGAAAATGCTGCCCAACTGCAATGTGTGGTAGGCCAAACCGGGGTAATACAAAACGAAATTCCTTTTGGTAAAACCCAACAACCGGGTTTAACTGATTATGCGGATGGCGTGGACGTGATGGCATTTTTACAAACGATTTAATAATTTTTACTGCTATGAAAAACATCGAATACCTGCGCGCCACCAGTGAACACATGGCTGTATTGGTGGATACACGCGTGGCCTTTTTATCAGAATACTGGGGAGCTCAAGACGAAGCCACCCAACAAAAGCTTAAAGATGAACTGGCCGTCTATTTTGAAAAGGCCATACCTGATAATACTTACGTAGCGTGGTTAGCCAAAGACGGAGATACCTATGTAGCCAACGGAGGTATGGTGATACAACAACGGCCCGGCAGTTTTCGTGCACCTGATGGACGCTGTGCCTACATCATGAATATGTTTACTTTGCCGGAGTATCGCAAACAAGGCATTGCCTCTACCCTGCTCAATCATCTGATAGAAGACGGTAAACAACTGGGCATTTCTTTCTTTGAACTGCACGCCACCCCTGACGGACAACCCGTGTACATCAAACAAGGTTTTCAATTGCACAAAGAGCCTACGTACCGGAAGTTTGTATAGAGAATATGGTTTCGTTTCGTGATGACAAGAACCGAGGCAGAAAATTAATCAGTGAAAATCTGTGCAATCTGTGGCGTTCTTCTCGTACCCCAATCGTACTACAAATCTCCAATCTTTCAATTCCCCTTACCTTCTCCTCTTCGGGCTTCCAAACAACATCCCGAACAATCCCCTCACCACCTGCCGGCCTATCTCCTTCGCCACCGGGCTACTCAGCACCTCTTCCACAGCAGATTTTTCTCTGCGGCCATTGCCCGTTTTCTTTACCACTTCTTTTTCTTCAAGTGCTGCTTCCTGCTGCTGGCGGGCATTTACACGCTCGGTTAATATTTCATGCGCACTTACCGGGTCAACAGTTTCACCGTATTTGGCCTGCATTTCTGAAGCTGCGATTAACTGCTGTAACTCCGCAGCAGGCAAAGGGCCCATAATGGCGCGGGGTGGCGTTAAATGTGTTACTGCAACTTCAGTTGGAATACCTTTTTCATTGAGTACCGTCACCAGCGCCTGCCCAATACCCAGCGTGGTAAGGCATTCATCAATGGTATAAAAATCAGAACGCGGATAGGTTTTTACTGTCTTGCGCAAATTGTCGGCATCATTCGGAGTAAAGGCACGCAAAGCATGTTGTACTCTGTTGCCCAGTTGAGCCAATACCGTTTCAGGAATATCTTGCGGAGATTGCGTACAGAAAAAGACCCCGATACCTTTGGAACGAATGAGTCGGACTACCTGTTCAATCTGATCTAAAAAAGCTTTAGGTGCATCTTTAAACAACAGGTGAGCCTCATCAAAAAAGAATACCAGCTTGGGTTTATCCAGATCTCCGGCTTCGGGCATACTGTTGTAAATTTCTACCAGCAGGCTGAGTAAAAAAGTACTGAACAAAGCGGGCTGACTTTGCGTATCAGAAATGTTGAGCAGGCTGATAACGCCTTTGCCGTCTACCTTCTGAAACAAATCATCAATATCAAATGAAGGTTCGCCAAATATGCGGTCGACACCCTGTTGTTCGAGTGCTACTATCTTGCGTAAAATGGTGCCCGAGGTAGCCGTAGATATTTTTCCATAGCTCTCTTTGATTTCTTCTTTACCCGGTCCTTCCGCCAGATAATTCAACACTTTTTTCAGGTCGTTCAAATCAACCAAAGGCAGCTTGTGGTCATCGGCATATTTGAAAAGCACAGCCAGAGTACCTGTTTGCGTTTCATTCAACTCCAGTACTTTGGATAACAATACCGGGCCGAATTCCAACACTGTAGCGCGCATGGTAGCTCCGTTTTTACCGCTGAGCGAATACACCTCAACGGGAAATCCCTGCGGATTAAACGTAATACCTAAATTTTTAGCCCGTTCCTCCAGTTTGGGGTTGGAAGTTCCGGGTGCATTTAATCCGCTCAGGTCGCCTTTCACATCCAATAGAAAAACAGGTACTCCCGCATCAGAAAGTTGTTCAGCCAACACCTGCAGGGTTCGGGTTTTACCGGTGCCTGTGGCTCCTGCCACCAGTCCGTGGCGGTTCATCATGCGCAGGGGCAGGTTGATTTGTGCCTCGGCCAGTATCTCGTTGTTTAAAACTCCGGCTCCCAAGTAAATATGTGCTTCTTTCGAAGAATAAGATTGTTGAATACGTTGAATAAAGGTAGCTTTGTCCGTCATGCTTCAAAAGTAAGATTTGGCGCGCTTTTACACACATTAAATTGACGAAACCGCATTAAAAATCAGGAAGTTTTGTCCATCATTTTGATTTTTAAAAATATAGCCCGACATTTGCGCTC
>DATGWX010000145.1:0-1917 GCA_035299275.1 Bacteroidia bacterium | reverse complement strand
AGGAGTTAATGCGATTGCAGCCGTAACTGGCCTCTTTAACAGGAGGGGTGTCTAACACATCATCTCCCTGTTCGCAACCACCCTGAAACGGATGAAATAGTCCTAACCAGTGCCCGATTTCATGCGTTGCTACTCTACCGGCCCGTGCAATGTTACTGGTACCCACACTTCCAATATAATCATGGCGAATAATTACACCGTCTGTAACACTGGATTGTTTGCCGTTGATGGCCCAGGGAAACTGAGCATAACCTAGTATGGTGCCCGCATCTCCCCTGTCTTTAATATTTTTCACCACCCATATATTCAGATAGCGGTTGTTGGGCCACACACTTAAGCGCTTAATATTATCATCCGCATTGGACGTGTAACGAGTGTACATTCTCACTACTCCATCGGTACAACGTCCGTTAGGATCTAACTTAGCCAGTTCAAACTCCACTTTAAAATCAGCGGCTACGTCTTTAAAAACAGGGTTAGTGTTCACACTATCTTTGTTTAAACGTCTGAAATCTTCGTTCAGGATTCTGATTTGATCGAGTATCTGGGTGCGGGAAATATTCTCATTTCCATTTTCATGGAACACATGAAACACCACCGGAATTTTTATAATCTGGTCTACTTCTTCCGCATTGGCTTTGGCTTTCCCTTCCTGAACGGCTTTTACCAGCTCATTGAACTGCTGCATTCGTAAATACATCTGCGGATCGTTTTTTAGCTGCTCCGCATGTATATCATCTGTCATACACCACTTGTTGTGCTGCGCCATGGCCTGTGTAAAGGTCAATACGGTTAGCACTATACCTAAACTCAAATATTTCATCATACTTCAAATATTAAAAATTTGCTCTTAATGCCAAAACAAAGTTTCTGCCAGAAGCACTTATTCCTGATGCGAAATACCTGTAATGGTAATCTAAAATATTCTCTACGGCAGCCTGAACTTTAAAATATTGATTAAAAGTGTACTCTGTTCTCAGATTAAATACACACCAGCCGGGCATACCTTGAGGTGTTGCAGAGTCTTCATTGTCCTCAGCATTCAGCCTATAATCTTTCTTTAGTTTCCACGCATTGTAACGTACCTGAAACTCTGCTCTGAATTTCTTTTTGCGCAACACAAAAGCCGATTGGCCATAAACGGGTGGAATATGATCTAACGGTGTTAGTGTGTCTTTACCTGCTGCATTTACGTCATTGAGCCTGCCATAGGTATACGTGAGTGTGTGTTGCATAGCAAAAGATGGTGTGAGTTCAGACTCCAGTGTTGCAGTAAAGCCGGTAATGTATGCACTACGCTTGTTCTGGTTGGCCTGCACTGCAGATAATAAACCATTATAAAACACAGAATCCTGACCATTTAACAAATAAGGAGCAGTGACAATGATATTATTAAAATGGCTGTAATACCCGTTCAATTCAACACGTGTTTTTTTGTCAATAACTTTCCCGATGGTAAGTTCTGCGGTGTATACATTTTCAGGTTTAAGTGATGAATTGGGCACCACTAAAACAGCTCCTGGTTTGGAGTCAAAGAATTTGGTGGCATCATCAACATTAGGAGCCCTGAAACCGGATGACCCTAACGCAGCTATACGCCAATCTTTGCCAGGCAGGTAAACTAAGCCAATGCTTCCGTTTAGAGCTGTGAAGATATTGTTTACATCAGCAAATGGAAAAGGGAAAACAGTTGTATCAGCAAAAGATGAAGACAGTTTTACGGAGCTGAATCTGGCGCCTGATGACAAAATAAACTTCCTGTTAATCTCCCAGCGATGAGTCAAATAAGCTGCGATTGTATTCATGTCACTACCACCGTCAGGGTAACGGGTTTGTGCTTTTAAAATTGCCCCTGTAGTGATGTCTTCAAAATGCGCTTTAGAGTTTACCTTGTTCAACAATATTTCTGCACCGTAG
>DATGWX010000144.1:0-1503 GCA_035299275.1 Bacteroidia bacterium | reverse complement strand
CTGATTACTTTTTTACCACCTTAGCGCGCAATCAAAACGGAGAAACCACAGTAGCTTCTTATGCCAACAGTTTTATTGACCACATTATGATTAATAAAACTCTCAACCAAACGTATGAAGCAGGTTCGGCCAGAGTGTTTCCGCTCAATAATTATATAACAGATTACGCCAATACCACTTCCGACCATTATCCCGTGTATTCATTTTTTAATTTTAACCCCGGAGTAGGTGTAAAAGAAATAAATGATGATGACCTGTTGCAGGTGTTTCCGAATCCTGCTGCTGATGAGCTGCATTTAACAACCGCAGCAGGCGAGTCAATAGCTCAGGCGAATCTGTTGAGTGCAATAGGTACAGCTACTTCATTAACCGTTCAGGAGGGAACCGTGCGGCTTGATAGAAATAGATTGTGTTCGGGCATATATGTGTTGCAGGTACAATTCAGCAACGGACAAAAAGCAGTTAAGAAAATTGTATTGAGGTAATCACACGGTTTTGCCGCCATCAAAAATGGATAGTTTTTCGCAGGCTTTTTCGGCAGCAATTTGTTCCGCTTTTTTCTTGGAGTAATCTTCCCCGATACCGCATTCCTCTCCGTCTACCTGAACCTTTATTTTGTAAAGTTTCATTTTGCCGCTACGTACTTCTTCAATTAATTCAAACTCCAGCGTTTTGTTATTTTTTTGTGCCCACTCCAGCAGTTTACCTTTAAAGTTACGCTCAGTATACTCCAGTTTTTCTACGTCAATATGGTATTGCAGTATTTTGCTGTATACAAATTTTTTGGAGGCCGCATAACCTAAATCCAGGTAAATAGCACCCACCAATGCTTCAAAGGCATTTCCGTACAATGCACGTTTGTTAAGCGGATTATCAAACTGACGTACATCGTATTTTACCAGCTTATCTACGCCCATTTTCATTGCAAGGTCATTGAGTGATTCACGACTTACTACCTTAGAACGCATCTCTGTAAGAAACCCCTCATTCTTGAAAGGAAACTTTAGGAAAAGGTATTCAGCTACTACCGCACTCAGAATGGAGTCACCCAAAAATTCCAAACGTTCATTACTGTTTTTAAAACCACTGTCTTTTACAGTACTGGAAACCGAGTGATGGCGAAAGGCCTGATGATAAAGGGATATTTTACCCGGCCAAAAACCGGTGATGTTGGCAATTACATAAGAAAACCGTTTCTCTTTCGAGAACAGCAATAAAGGCCACTTAAACCAGAATCTGAATTTATGAATCAAGTGAACAAAACTTAACCCACGAACTATTACTCTTCATATTTTTTGAAGATGGACGTAACATTATGTCCGCCAAAGCCAAAAGTATTGCTGATGGCAGCGCGGATGTTGCGTTTTTGAGCAGTGTTGAAGGTAAAGTTTAGTTTCGGGTCAAATGCGGGGTCGTCAGTAAAGTGGTTGATGGTAGGAGGTACAATACCTTCCTTAATAGCCATAATAGAAGCAATGGCTTCCACAGCACCTGCACCGCCCA
>DATGWX010000143.1:0-3418 GCA_035299275.1 Bacteroidia bacterium | reverse complement strand
ACCGTTGAGGTTAACGAGCGCACCACCACTGTTTCCGGGGTTAATGGCTGCATCTGTTTGAATAAATGATTCAATGGGGAATTGGTTGTTTACTATATTGATGTTACGCCCTTTGGCACTCACAATACCCGCAGTAACCGTTGATGTGAGGTTAAACGGATTACCCACAGCCAGCACCCAATCGCCCACCAGCACCTCTTCTGAATTGCCCATAACAATGTGCGGGAGGTTTTTGCTGTCAATTTTTAATAAAGCCAAATCAGTAGAAGGATCTATACCGATTACCTTGGCTTTAAACGAATGCTTGTTGTTGTTTAGAATAACTTCGATGGCATCTGCATCTTTCACAACGTGGTAATTGGTTACAATGTATCCGTCAGCAGTAAGAATAACCCCCGAGCCGGAAGAACTTACGGGTCCTCTTCTGCCAAAGAAATCAAAGTTGCTCCAGAAATCAAAAAAAGGGTCTACATAGTTGCGCTGGTTAGCCACTGTTTTAATGAACACCACACAGGGTGTAGATACTTGCGAGGCTTTAACAAAACCGGGCATTTCAGCGGTACCGTTTTTGTACATCACATTGCTCAAAGAAGATACTGAAGGTGCCGAGGATGCAAATTGAAGTACTGAGCCTGAATTGAAACTGCTGTAGGTAAAAGCTCCGATAATACCACTGACAAATCCTGCCGCTACTGCGGCTAATACAAACTTCTTCATATAAAATTTACTAGTGTTTAATTTGATTAGGCACAACTACTTCTCCGGCAATGGTTAAATTGATTACCGGATTAAACGGATCATTGGTCATCACATCAATGGCCTTGCTTTCATGGCCTTGACGACCGGCTGAATTAAACTCTACTTTTATGCGGGTGGATTCCCCCTTTTTCAAAACCATTTTCTCCGGTTCTGACGCTGTACAACCACAACTGGCCTTTGTTTTACGAATTATTAAATCGCTTTTTCCTGTGTTGGTGAGTATAAAATCTGTTTGCATTACAGCTCCCTGTGTCATGTTGCCCCAGTTGTAATGTGTTTTATCAAAAGATGCACGGGGAGCATTCAACGAGTCTTTTTTACTCATGGGCGGAAAATGTTCCTGCACATTCACGCTGGTGTAAAAAGTTTTATTGGGTTGGTCTTTATCATCCGTTATCATGGTGGTGGAGGTAAACAATACGCCTAAATCATTTACCTGAGATCCATTGAGAATTCCACGTACCACTCCTTCTGTTTTGGGTTTTAGTTCAGATGGTATAGCTTCCCACTTAATGTAAGTTGGCCCCTGAAAGCCCGACATTTTCAAGGTAGAAAAACCATCGTTGTAAATACGGGTAACTATGGTATCGTAAGTATTGTTTTTTACTATGCCGAATGGAATGTGATCAAGTTCTATTCTCAAATTACCCTGTGCGAAAGGATATTTTTGAGCCGGTGTCATGTCTTTGGGTTCCACTATTCCTTTTATGGTAAGTACAAAATATTCCGGGTCAGTATTCGCAGCTACCAGGGTGAGTACTTTATTAAACTCTCCTGAGCGGCCGGTGGGATCAAAGCGGGCAAACACACTGCCCATTTTACCCGGGTAAACCGTGTCTTTTGACCAACTGGGTGTAGTACATCCGCAGGCGGCAACAACATTGGTCAAATGCATAGGTACTTTGCCAATATTCATAAACTTGAACTCAATCATTTGTGAACCGTCTGATTCCTTAATGCGGCCGAAGTCGTGCTCTGTCTTATTAAACCTGAGCTGTGCTTTTCTTTGAGCCATAGCACCAAGCGACATCAATACACATACAACCAATATAATTCTGCTCTTCATAAAATGATTTTTAATTCTGACTGTGCGAAAATAACAAAAATTGTTCCACTCGGTTTGACGGAACAAACAGGGCAAAGGTTGCACAATAACTTATATTTGCGCCACTCACCTGATGACGAAACGTTTATTTATTTTCATTTGTATCTGTATGCTGAGTTGGCAGGCTACTGCTCAGCAGGATAGCTCTGCCTCCCGGTACAAAAAACGTCAACAATGGGTGAGAGCAGGTTTATACACTTCATATGGCGGAACTATGGTGATGTTGTACAACTTTTGGTACAAAGATTATCCCATGGAAGGATTTCATTTCTTCAATGACAACAAGGAATGGATGCAAATGGACAAAGTGGGACATGCCTTTTCTGCTTATCAGGTTGGTCTTTTGGGAATGGAACTCTACCGCTGGTCGGGTAAATCAGATAAAAAAACAGTTTGCGTGGGAGGAGCGCTAGGTTCCGTTTTTCTTACCAGTATCGAAGTGTTAGATGGTTTTTCTGCCCAATGGGGTGCTTCATGGGGCGATTTACTGGCAAATACATCAGGCACTGCTCTGGTTATTTCTCAGGAACTCTTGTGGCAGGAACAAAGGGTTCGATTGAAGTATTCATTCTCGCAAAGTGGCCTTGCACCATTTCGTCCAAATACTCTGGGAAGTACTTTGGCCGAAGAATGTTTTAAAGATTACAACGGACAAACTTACTGGCTTTCGGCCAACCTCAAATCAATCGCTTTCCCCGAACAGGATAAGTTCCCTGCATGGCTAAATGTTGCAGTAGGTTACGGGGCCAATGGAATGACAGGTGGATATTCAAATGTTTTTGAATCTGACGGAGTAGTATATGATTATACCAACTTTACCCGATACCGCCAATGGTTCATCTCACCGGATATTGACTGGAGTAAGATTAAAACAAAATCAGCTTTTCTGAAAAAACTGTTTTTTGTACTCAATGC
The DNA here is from genome assembly GCA_035299275.1 of Bacteroidia bacterium. Classification (GTDB taxonomy): domain Bacteria; phylum Bacteroidota; class Bacteroidia; order UKL13-3; family UKL13-3; genus JAGPCK01. The sequence continues at coordinate 639 of DATGWX010000143.1, read as the reverse complement.
TACTAAAATTCCAGCTCCGTCCATTCAGTTCAACAAAAAAGGAGTTCAGTTTCACTACTTACATTTTTAACTATGAAAATTACACTTGGCAACCGCGTTCGCTTTCTCAATGAGAATATAGAAGGTACAGTTACCCGCATATTGGACGACAAAACAGTGGGCGTAACTACGGATGATGACTTTGAAATACCCGTACTGAAAACTGATGTGGTCAAAGTAGCTTTTACTGAAAAAAGTATGAATACTGCTGCATCTGCTGCTGCGGCTACGCCAAAACCCAAAGCACCCAAACCCGTAACGGCTGCTGAAGTGGGTTTATTCGCCTTGTTTGAGCCAAAATCAGACAACCTGTTGCACCTGCACCTGGCCAATATGCTACATCATGAAGTGGTGTATACCTATGGTACGTTTGATCGCAAAACATATACAACTTTGAAAAAAGGCAGTCTGTTGCTGGATGAAAGCGAGGTACTGGCTACCATGAAACTGGAAGAATTTGGCGAATGGCCTGCTCTGGTGTTTAACTTCATTCCCTGCTCCTCCTCGGCTGACAATGTGCTAACACCCGTACACAAAACTTTTAAGCCCAATGCTAAAGAATTTCACGGCAGTTTTAAATTCTCTAAAATCCTTAATAAA
>DATGWX010000142.1:0-3458 GCA_035299275.1 Bacteroidia bacterium | reverse complement strand
GGTACGCTTTATGGTGCGAACGGATCACCGGATATTATTGTTCCTGCCAGCCAACCTTTATATCCTATTGTCAATGTACCCATGGGCGCATTGATTGGCCGTGTAAATGGTGGTACACCTTTTCTTATCGCGAGTGGTTCTGTTGTACCTGATAATGTAAGCGGACCACTGGAACTTTGTATTAACGATGATTTAACCGGTGCCTATGGTGTAGGATTAAAAGACAACGAAGGATTAATTACCGTGAGTTTCACCACCACACCGGCAGAAGAATATGAAGGCTTAATGGCCGATCCCGGATTGGCCGGTCTTGACCCGGTGTTCTTTATGCACCATGCCAACATTGACCGCATGTGGGCGGCCTGGATTGAAACCGGAAAAAATCAAAACACTACCAATCCCAATTGGTTGGCCGGTCCTTCAGCCAACGGCAATTCACAATTTGCTATGCCTTTGGATGCCACAGGTAAACCCTGGTACTATACCCCGGCCGATGTGGTGGATACCAACAACCTCAAATATTACAATGGTGCAGTATATTCGTATACGTATGACAACCTTTCGTTAACCTCCTACAGCAATACACCACCTGCTGCGCAGGGTATGAGCCAGCGGTTAACTAAGTTGGGCGTAACAAACCTGGAAAAGGGAATTAACATGTCAGCTAACAACAACAGCGAATTGGTTGGCGCAAGCGGCAACTCCATTGTACTGAAAACCGGTGCAACGCAAACCGAAGTAAAACTTGATGCCACTGCCTGGAAAACCCTTTCAGCAAGTATAAAGAATGCCTCCGTTACTGCACCACCCAGCGAAGTTTACCTGCAGCTCGAAAATGTAACGGGTACCAACAACTCCAACACCCTTTCCGTGTATGTCAACAACAAGTTGATTAAAACAGTTTCTCTTTTTGGTATACGCATGGCCTCTATGCAAGACGGTGCTCATGGCGGTTCAGGGCTTACGTTTAAATTTAATATCTCGAACATTATTGACGATATGCACCTGGCTAATAATTTAGATGTGGCATCACTCAACGTTCAGATAAATACAAACAACCCCATACCCAAAGGCAGCGTAATTAAGGTGGGGCGTATAAGTGTTTACCGTACGGGTCAATAAATAAGCGGTAAAACATGAAACTTTCACGTACAATTCAACTAACCAACACGCTGGTGATTTCAGGCATCAGTGTGTTGGTTTGGGTTTTGCTTTTGATAAACCCGGGTGGCATAATGACTATTGAACACTGCCACGTTTCTGATGCAGGGGCCTCGGCCAAATCGCTAAAAATGTTGTTGGATATGAACCCCTTTTCTTCGCAGCTGTTGGGCTGGGGCCTGATGGTGGTGGCCATGATGCTGCCCAAACTGATTATGCCCATTGAACACATTTACCTGCACAGTTTTAAACGCCTGCGCCTGGTGAGTGCCTCTCTTTTTGTATTGGGTTATATGGCCGTTTGGATGGTGGCCGGTGTTTTTATGATTGCCGTTATACTGGCTTTACACCTGTATTTACCCAACTCCTTTTTACCCGCAATAGTTATTGGTGGCATAGCAATAGTGTGGCAGTTCTCACCCGTGAAGCAAAAATTTCTGAACCGCGGGCACCAACACCCCTCGCTGGCAGCCTTTGGTAAAAAGGCTTTACAAGATGCGTTGCTCTTTGGCGTTACCCACGGGCTGTGGTGTGTGGGTGCAGGCTGGGCCTTAATGCTTTTTCCTATGTTGTTGCCGCAGGGCCACAATGCCGCCATGATGGTGGTAACCTTTATTATGATCAGTGAGCACATGGAACACCCCCGCATGCCGCAATGGTACTTTAGCTTTCGTTTAAAACTGCTACGTATTCTTATTGCGCAAACTAAAATTAGATTGAAGTGGGTGGGGTAATGAGAGACAAAATGAGACTTAACCAAACATAGAATTGACAGAATATGATTTTCGAAAAAGGACATTTTAAAAGTTCAAGGCTGCAAAAGTCTTTTATAAATGAATCGCTGAGCAGAACAAAGACTTTCAGTGCAAGAACTGCTTATGAAACTAAAACAACAGTATTTCTTTCTCATAAACATAAAGACCTTGAAGAACTTGAGGAAGCAACAGGTGTGATTGAATTACTCGAGGATATGGGGGTAAAAGTTTACATTGATAGTATCGACAATAAAATGCCTGAACAGACGACAGGTGAAACCGCATATAGAATCAAGGATGTGATAAAATACTGTAATAAATTTATTTTACTCGCTACTGAGAAAGCAATAGAATCATATTGGTGCAATTGGGAATTAGGTATCGGTGATGTTCACAAATTCGAAAAAAACATAGCCATTTTGCCAGTAAAAGAAAAAGGACAATATAACCATCAATACAAGGGTAACGAGTATTTGCAAATTTATCCTCGCATTGATTATGAAGACGGAACATCACGATATAGTAATGGTGAAATTATTCCAAAAGGTTATTATGTTGCTAAACCAACAAATAAGGAAGGAGCTAGAATTATTACACCACTAAAAACTTGGCTAAATCAGAGATAAATGACGACAAAGTATCAAATAATCAAACTAGGCTCTGATAATCCTTTCTACAAAGAGGTTTTGGATACTTTATATCATCATATTATTGAACTTGGTATAGCAAAAGAATCAATCATTGAAATTGACGAAACAAATTTTAGTCAAGAATACAAAGGAAATGCTCCGACATTTTGCCTTTATTTCGGCAGTAATTCTGGCGACTTTAAAAATATTGATTTACTTGATATATTAATTAAAGACGCTAACCTAGTTCTCCCTATTGCTTCAGATATAACAAAATTCAAGCATCAAATTCCGACAGAATTAGAGAATGTAAATGGTTTTGAGCTGGCTTCGAGTAACGACATTGAAAAACTTGTTTCGTGTATATTAGAAGGACTTAGTTTATTAAGACTATCTCGAAGACTTTTCATCAGTTACAAAAGAGACGAATCTTCAACAGTTGCAATACAGTTGTTTGAACAGCTAGAAAAAAACGGATTTGATGTTTTTCTTGACACACACAGTATTCGACCCGGAGAGCCATTTCAGGATGAACTTTGGCATAGAATGGCTGACACAGATGTAGTAGTATTATTGAATACACCAGGATTTTTAAATAGCAATTGGACAGCACAAGAGTTGGCTAAAGCCAACTCTATGTCAATTGGTATTTTGCAGTTGATTTGGCCAACTCATAAACTTGAAAGAGATGCCGAATTAAGCATTCCATTTCAATTAAGTGACTCCGATTTTGGAAATGATATATTTAAAGAACCAACAAGCTATCTAAAACCCGAAATAATTTCAAAAATCATTAATCAAGTTGAGTCACTACGTGCAAGGAGTTTAGCTTCAAGACAAGACAATATTATTACTGAATTTATTGCATCATCAAATCGAGTTGGCAAAAAGGCTGACTTACAGTCAGAAAAAT
>DATGWX010000141.1:0-1920 GCA_035299275.1 Bacteroidia bacterium | reverse complement strand
CATTTAACCCAACTACCCACGCTTATCTTTGATGAAATAGACACGGGTATCTCAGGCGAAACTGCCCGCCAAGTGGGCGATGTAATGAAAAAACTGGCTGAGAAACACCAGGTAATTTGTATTACCCACTTACCTCAAATTGCCGGCAAGGCGCACCAGCATTATTTTGTTTACAAAGAGAGCGACAGTAAAACCACCCACAGCAATATGCGCTTGTTAAACAGCAATGAGCGCATTGAAGAAATTGCCAAAATGCTCAGCGGCTCCAAGCCTACTGAAAGTGCCTTGGCTAATGCCAGAGAATTGGTGGGCTAAAACTGGGAACTCTCAGTTGCACCCGTCTTGATTTGTTTCTTCTCCCCGCTGCTTTAACTTTGTTACTTATGGAGAAAGTAAATGTGCATCAAAAATTATCCTTGTTTTCAGAACACTGGAGCCCCAAGATAGTGGGTGAGTTAAACGGGCAACAGGTAAAGCTGGCAAAATTTAAAGGAGCGTTTACCTGGCACCAACACGAGGCAGAAGACGAGTTATTTTTTGTACTCAAAGGCAGCTTCAGAATGGAGTACCGCGATAAAACGATTACTGTAAACGAGAATGAATTTCTGATAGTGCCTAAAGGAACAGAACACCGCCCCGTAGCAGATGAAGAAGTTTGCGTGATGTTGTTTGAGCCAGCCTCCACACTGAATACCGGCAATACCGTAAACGATTTAACCAAGCCCGTTTTGGACCGTATATAAATCAACGCAGGTTACAGAATCCTTATCCGCCTTGTTGAATAATTTTCTTCCGGTGCTTTGTGCCCCACTTGTGCAGTTCTCCTATAAGCGGCTTTAATGTTTTGCCATACGTAGTAAGTTCATACTCCACACTTACGGGGGCAGTATCGTACACATGCCTGTCGGCCAAACCGTTTATCTCGAGTTCCTTTAATTCTTTGGACAACATTTTGGGTGTAAGTCCCGGTATTTCCCGCTGAATTTGTTTGAAGCGCTTTTTACCAAACGTAAGAGAAAGAATTATCTGCAGCTTCCACTTGCCGCTCAAAATATCCAGCGCATCCCTTACAGGGAGCAGCATTCTGGTACACTCACCCGAGTTCAGGTGCGTGGGACATTTGCGCTTATCGTGTTCCGTAGTTTCCATCTGTTTCTAATTGACAGCAAAGGTACCGCGTAACACTTTCATTTTTATATCGGTTTCCTAAAGTATACCGGTATCCTCGGGGAAAGCGTCACACCAAGCGCCATTAAAGCTGGTAGGTTTGCTGCTTCATTTTAAAAACTAAAGACATGTCAACAAAAACACAACGCATTCTTTCCATCGTATTGATAGCCATTCCTTCCCTTATGGTAGCGCTCAGCGGAGTTATGAAACTGGCCGGTGCCCCTCAAATTGTAGAAGGCTTAAGCAAAGCAGGACTGGGCTCCTACATTCAGCTCTTCGGCATTACAGAGTTGGTATCGGTTGCTCTGTTGCTGTACCCCAAAACATATAAAGCAGGATTTCTGTTGCTGTGTTGTTACCTGGGCGGTGCCTTGTCTATTGAATTATCGGCAGCACAACCACCAATGGCTGCTGTATTTCTAACCTTATTGTGGGTGGGTGTTTACCTGAAAAACAAACAGGTCTTTATCGGGTAAAAGAAACAGCATACACGGCTGTTCATCGAAAGATTCAACACACCTGTCGAGTAGAGCCTGTTCAGCGTGCAGAAGCACTTATCTTGGCTGCATGAAAGCCATCATTCATACCCGATACGGCCCGCCTGAAGTAGCGGAGTTAAAAGAAATACCCGCACCACAGCCTCAGAAAAATGAACTGCTGATAAAAGTAATGGCCACTACTGTGAACCGCACCGATTGTGGCTTTCGTAGTGCTGAATATTTTGTGAGTCGGTTTTTTAGCGGCTTGTTT
>DATGWX010000140.1:0-1958 GCA_035299275.1 Bacteroidia bacterium | reverse complement strand
GTTCATTTTAAATACACTATCCACCACCGGAACTATTTTGTGATTAGCTACCAACTGAATCATTTCGGCAAACTCTTCATCGTTCCCCATAGTTGATCCTAAAATATCCAATTGCTTCCAGAATATTTTTGCCGGCACTCCACTGTTGAATGCTCCAAGTGTTGCTCCGTAAAAAACAATACGACCACCGGGCTTGGCCACCTCGGTTAGTTTGGCAAATGTATCACCACAGGCTCCGTCAACTATGGCATTAAAACCACCGCTTTCTTGCACCAGTGTTTTATGCCAGTCGGTAGTTTTATAATTTATTCCTCCCTTGGCACCTAACTCTTTCGCCCGTTTAATTTTTTCGCCAGAGCCGGAGGTTACATATACATTACATCCCATAGCAACGGCAAACTGCAAAGCGAATAATGCCACTCCACCGCCAATGCCTGTAATCAAAACTGTTTCACCTGCACGAGCTCTTGCTCTTACTACAAGTGCCCGATACGCAGTAAGTCCGGCTAATGGAATAGCCGCAGCCTGTGTCGCATTCAAATGTTCAGGTTTGGCGTGCAATTGTTTGGCCTGTACTTTTACGTATTGAGCAAAGGTGCCGTTATCGGGTAATCCCAGTATAGCATACTCTTTTTGTTGCACCCTTGGGTTGCTCCCCCAGTTCATTGACGGATTAATGACTACTTCTTTTCCAATCCAATCAGCATGCACTGTATCTGCTACGGCTTCTACCGTGCCACATCCGTCAGATCCCAATATGATAGGAAATTTTAATCCGGCATATTGCCCTTTCTGAATCCACAGGTCGCGGTGGTTAACTGCAGCTGCTGCCACTTTAACCAATACTTCACCGCTTTGTAAAACCGGCATTTCGGTTTCCTTGCAAATCAGTTTTTCATTTATTCCCTCTAAAATAAGCGCTTTCATAAAATTTCATTTGGAACAAATATCAGAATTCAGGTAATTGTAAACTCAAAAAAATATATGAGCACTATACATGACCTATTTGATGAATATGCCGAGAGCCATCAACATCCGGTTAACAAACTGATACATTGGTTTTGCGTTCCGCTTATTTTTTTCAGTATTGTATGTATGCTGTCTGAGGTTTCGTTCGGTCCGTTTTCAGCGGCTACCATCCTGCTCCTGTTTAGTATTGTGTTTTATTTCCGGCTTTCACCTCCAATTGCCACAGGGATTGTAGTGTTTTACATTGCCTGCCTGTGGGGTGCTGCTGCCATGCGATTACTACCCTTTCCGGTTTGGCAAAGTGCGCTCGGAATATTTGTAGTGGCCTGGATTGGTCAGTTTATTGGTCACCACATTGAAGGTAAAAAACCTTCTTTCTTAAAAGATTTACAGTTCTTGCTGATTGGGCCGGCCTGGCTTCTCAGCTTTATATATAAAAAAATGGATATTAAATATTGATACTATGAACCAGAATGCAGACGAACTTTACCTAACCGCAGAGGCTGAATACAAAAACAGCAATTTCACCGAAGCCTTACGATTATACTTTGAAGTATTGAGCGAAGAACCTGATTGTGCTCCGGCCCATAATTCCATCGGGTGGATTTACAGAACACAGTTTGACGATTACCCCAAAGCTGAACGCTACTACCAAATGGCCATTAAAGCCAATCCAACCTACCCGCATTCGTATTGGAGTTTGGCTTACCTGCTCACAGATTTGGAACGCAACGAAGAAGTGCGGCAACTGATGAAACGTTGTCAAAGTATTCCATCCATTGACAAGTCGATGATACAGCAACGACTGGCTGTGTTGTCTGAACTGGAAGGCAATTTCAGTGATGCAGTGGGTTACTATAAAAAGAGCATCTTGCTTACCATTAATGACGAACGTATTGAAGAGTTACGTAAATGCATTGAGCGATGTGAGTACAAAATCGGGTTGGGAAGCTGAAGCAAATGTTGAATTGCTCTTGGAGTGTTTAGGT
>DATGWX010000139.1:0-7396 GCA_035299275.1 Bacteroidia bacterium | reverse complement strand
TTCTCTTGTAATAGTTATGACTTCAATGTTTTCCTGATTTTCGTCAAGAGTTGTAGTCCAAGTTGCTGTGAACAAATATAATACATTTGTAGTAGTGTTTAATATTTGTTGATTTATTACTCCGTTGGGATTTCCCAAATTGATTTGATTTATAGCATTATCTAACATGGAATTTCCAGCTGCCATATCAAATGGAGGCAAATCATTTTCACCAGTAGTATAAATTACGCCTGGGCATCCCATAAATCCATATCCTTTGCATTGGATATGGCGACCCCACACCCATGTTCCATCGGGCAGTATTGTAGGGATTTTTACATCATTAACTTCCCCACATCCAGGAAAGCATTGTTTTTTTGTTCTCTCAATGATTACAATTCGTGTTGCAAATGCCTGCATTCCTAATGCAATAAGGCAAATAAGTAGGATTTGTTTTTTCATATTATTATATTATTTATATTTCAAATTAACAAATACATTAGTTTCACATCAAGGCGTAGAATGAGTAAAAAATGTGATAATTGCCTTTTTTAGGGTATTTTTGCATATTCGTGATATGATAACAGGCCAAAAAATAAGAATCGCAAGACAACTTCGTGATGTCTCCACAAAAGAAATGGCGGCTAAACTTTCTATGGATGATAGTTCCTACCTCCGGATGGAACGAGGACAAACAAAATTAACTGAAGAGAAAGTCGAAAAAGTACTAGATGCATTAGGTTTTACTAGAGAATTTGTTGACCAGATTCAGGATATTCAGAATTACTACAATTCCTTTAACGATAATTCCCAAGGTAATTTTATTCAGAATCAAAGTATACTACAAAGTAATCCAGATGAGAGAGAATTTTTAATTAAATCCATTGATTCTACTCAACACTTGTTAGAGCAAAATGCCAAATTATTGAAGGAACTGTTAGAGTTTTTAAAGAAATCCTAAGTCTGTTAGATGTATGTTATAAAATGTATATGACATTTTATAATACTATAGCTTTTATAATTTATTATTTAGCAGGAGCTTGGGTGATTGTGAGTGACCATACATAATGATGTTATTTCACTAAAGCTACCAGAGCACTTTTAATTACTGCACCCGGTAGAAGTACTACCCATCCTTTCAGCACAATTTCAGAAAAAGAGAGAGGGGTTGTCAGCATCAAGCCTGCCACTCCGCAACATAAAATCAACAAGTGAGCACCTACGGCCAGTCCGAAACGAATGCCCCAATTTTTATTTTGAATACGTTGGTAACTGTGGCTACATGCATAAGCAGCAAAGGGAAATGCCAACAGGTAACCTGCTGTGGGTCCGAGCAACACGTCTTTACCATAATTTTCTCCGCTGAACACAGGTAGAAAACAACCCAGCAATAAATACAAAACAACCGCACCGGTGCTTACTATCGAAGGGTATTTAAAGCACAGTAATAAAACAAATAGGGTTTGCAACGTAAACGGTACAGGTTCCACAGGTACTTTCATTTTTGCACCTAATACAATACCTGCTGTAAGGCCTAAGATGAGCAGTATCTTTTTCAAACCAACGGATAAAGTACGGGCTTACTCGGACTGGCATCAGTTTCCAGTGATGCAATTTGTAAATTGAGCAGATATAAACCATCTTTTACATCCGTTGAGGCATACATCAGTTCGGTAATGGTGCGTAAACCGCCATCTGTTTGATGGGGGTAGTTCCAGTAAGCGTGATGTGCAAGTAATAATCCTCCGTCTTCTTCCCTGTCAACTGAGGGTTGGTCAATAAGCAGGTGTTGGTATCCCTGCTCACGAATCCATAGCGCTGCCTCATGGTGTAAGTAAGTTGGGTTGGTGCCCGAATAATGAGCGTGAAGTTTAGCTGCATTGTTAGGCAGGGTACGTATCAACAAAGCTTGTGTGCGGTGTTGTACTGCCCGTTCAATTTGTTCGCGCAGAATAACAAGGTCACCGTTATCAGCGGCTGATGGAGTTACAGTAATTAGTTCGGCACTGAAGTGAAATGTTTTAAGTATGCTGTTGATGGTAATTCTTTCTTTGGCAATGTGCCCTACGCACTCGGTATGTGTACCGTTACCGTGGGCGTTCAGGCGCAGATTTTCGCAGTTGCATGCTCCACCTTCGGTTACACTGCCCACAAAAGTACCTACTCTGATGGGTTCAAACACCGGTGGCGAAATGTGAAAGGCATTCACACAATCATCACCCGGAAGTATGGGAGTAGAAAGGTCAATGGGGCGACTTAAATCTGCCTTGAGTGGACGGCCATCAGCTATGGAAAATTCAATGTACATAAGACAAAGATAATTATCTCCCGCTTATACGAAGACATGATTTGTTCAACCAACAAGAATATTTTCTGTTGCTTAACTAAACACCTACGCACTTAAATACATAAACACTCAAACACGCCATCTTGTATTATTAAGAATTACTCATTAAACGTTATCTTTACCGCGTACTTTTATGAACGATTACACCCGAAAGAGATACTGGAAATTGCTGCTCTTGTTGTTTGCCATGTTTATTGGTGTTTTTTCATTGTGGTACACCAATGCACTGGTGCAAAAACTGGCACAGGAAGAAGAGAAAAAAATTCAGCAGTGGGCCGAGGCAACTAAACTGATTGTGAGCACCGGCTTTATGGAAGATTTTTCTTCGCTCAGGGAGGTGGATACCAACCAGTATCACCAGCTTGATTTATTGATGAATGAGGTCAATAATTTTCTTTCCAATATTCAGAAGCAAAACGTGACTATTCCGGTTATTCTCACGGATGAGAAGGATAACATTATTTCCCACCGTAATCTAGATAACGACAAAGCAAATGACTCGCTTTATCTCATAAAACAATTGCAGTTGATGAAAGAGGAGCATGAGCCCATCATCATTGAACTTTATGCCAACAGCAAAAATTACATCTATTTCAAAAATTCTTTACTGCTCACTCAACTTAAATATTACCCTTATTTTCAACTGAGTGTAATTGCTTTGTTTATGTTGGTATCTTACCTGGCGTTCAGTGCCTCGCGCAGGTCAGAGCAAAACCGCGTATGGGTGGGTATGAGCAAAGAAACGGCTCACCAGTTGGGTACACCTATTTCCTCACTCATGGCCTGGCTCGAAATGCTCAAAAGTGAAAAAGGTGCTGATGAAACCATAGTGCGTGAGATGGAGAAAGATGTTTCCCGGCTCAACATTATTACCGAGCGTTTTTCCAAAATAGGCTCAGCACCCGCTTTACAAAATGAAAACCTGGTGCAGGTAATCGGGCATGCGGTAAACTATTTACAAAGCCGAAGTTCCAACAAAGTAAAGTTTTCGGTGGAGTACACGTCTAATACCATTCAGGCTCCCCTCAACGTGCCTTTGTTTGAATGGGTAATTGAGAATCTGAGTAAAAATGCGATAGATGCTATGGACGGCATCGGGGCCATTACCGTTACTATTCGCGAAGAAAATAAACAGGTAGTGATTGACATAACCGATACCGGAAAAGGAATACCCAAATCAAAATTTGTTACGGTGTTTAATCCGGGTTATACTACTAAAAAACGAGGTTGGGGTCTGGGGCTTTCTTTGGTGAAACGTATTGTAGAAGACTACCATAAAGGTACCATCATTGTTTTGCAATCAGAGATAAATAAAGGCACCACCTTCAGAATAATTCTGCACAAATAATGGCACGTATTATAGCAATAGATTACGGCACTAAAAGGGTAGGCCTGGCAGTTACTGACCCCTTGCAGATTATTGCCAACCCGTTGGATACCATCCACGCCAAGGATGTTATTCAATTTTTGGAAAATTATGTGCAAAAAGAGGAGGTAGAGGCCTTTGTGGTGGGGCAACCCCTGCAAATGGATGGTTCTGATTCTCAGTCGGCTGTACACGTGGAAAAATTTGTATCTTTGCTGCGCAAAAAATTTCCCGCTCAAACAATATACCGGGCAGATGAAAGATTCACTTCTAAAATCGCTCAACGTACCTTATTGGAAGCAGGAAAGAAAAAGAAAGACCGGCAGGATAAGCAGTTGCTCGACAAAATAAGCGCAACACTCATTTTGCAGTCGTTCTTAGAAGGCAGATAATTTAAGAAATACAGTTTATATCCATGATTCTCCCCATTGTTGCCTATGGCGACCCCGTTTTAAGACAAAAAGGAAAAACAATTACTAAAGATTTTCCAAAACTTGAGCAGCTCATTCAAAACATGTTTGAAACCATGGATAATGCTGATGGTATTGGCTTAGCAGCTCAGCAGGTGGGTTACCCCATTATGTTATTTATAACCGGTGCCGATGCATTGGGGGAAGGTTTTGAAGACTTTAGAAAAGTATTCATCAACGCTGAAATTGAAGAAGAAGGCGAGCCTTGGGAAAAGGAGGAAGGCTGCCTGAGCATTCCTAAAATACATGAATACGTTTCACGTCCGCGCAAACTTACTATCCGTTACTACGATGAAAATTTTGAGTTTCATGAAGAGCAATATGACGGAATGAAGGCGCGCATCATTCAGCATGAATACGACCACAACATTGGCCGCATGTTTGTTGACCACCTGTCTGATTTTAAAAGAACCCTGCTCAAAGGCAAGTTAAACGACATCAGCAAGGGTAAGATTGATGTGGACTACAGGATGCGGTTTCCCGTGAGCAAAAAGTAGTTGCCTTTACTTGCCAACCATTGTAGTGGAGTTTCCTACTGTAATTTGTGCGCTGTTGGATGTTACTTTTAATATATTACCGCCCTTGCCTGCTGTACATTTTATAAGCTGACTCGTAAGAGTACCTGTGAGTTGAATCTCACTAAAGTTAAGGCGAATGGCTTTTTTGTCACTGGATATTTCCATTTTGCCGTTATAGTCAGAAGGTAAAATAATCGTAAGATCATCAGATTTTTTATCAGCGTCTATTTCCACATCATTAGTTATATTTATGGTCACATCTCCTGATGCAGAGTTAATTTTTGCTTTTCCTTTTTTTGCTGAGAAGTTAAGTGTTGAACTTCCTGAGTTTATAGTGGCATGAATATTTTTCGTATTCAATGTGATATTTGATTTTTTTGATGTGAGGTCAAAAACGCCACTTATATTGTCTGTAAACATGTTGCCTTCAAGTTGTGATATTTTCATGTTCACTTCCATCTCTTTTATACTTATGTTACCCTCTTCAAGCATAAATTCCATTCGCATTTTTTCTGGTAGGGTGATTTCATAAAACAGCATTCCTAATGACGTAGAATACTTTGGTGTGTTTATACTAATTTTGCCGCCTTTTTCATCAACGTTTACAGCGTATTTTGCCACAAATTCACTGAATGCCTTCATGTCTTTGCATTCTGCAAGCACTTTAATGTGAACAGAGTCATCATTTGACTTTGCGAAAGTGTAATTACCTTGTATGCCGGCTACGTTAACCATTGAGATGCTAGTTGCCGGCAAGCTAACTTCTTTTATTATCTGGCTGTAGGCAGCATTGGCTATATGGCCCCAGCATACAGCAACTATAATCAGGATTTTTTTCATTGCGTTTAATTTGTTATCCAAAAGTAACTTCTTTCTTTTGATTCCTTGCTATTCGTTGGTGCACATATACACACGTTTACAAAGCATACTCCAAAGAATTGAACAACACATTGCCTATCTTTGTGCCATGAGCACGAATGAGGAACTTATAGACGAACAAGATGAACAGGAGCTGTTTGAACATCACCGTATTACGGTTGATAAAGGACAAGCTTTACTGCGAATAGACAAGTTTCTGATGATTCGCCTGCACAATGCCAGCCGTACCAAAATTCAGAACGGGGCTGATACAGGTTGCATTCTGGTCAATGAAAAGCCCGTTAAATCAAGCTATAAAGTAAAACCGGGGGATGTTATTTCAGTGGTTCTGCCCAATCCACCACGCGATACTGAAATTTATCCCGAGAATATTCCGCTTGATATTGTTTATGAAGACGACACCCTGCTTATTATTAATAAAAAACCCGGCATGGTGGTACATCCGGGCTTTAACAACTATTCGGGTACATTAGTCAACGCACTGGTATATCATTTTTCACAGTTGCCGGTATCGGCTAATGGTGAACAACGCCCTGGCTTGGTTCACCGGATTGATAAGAACACTTCAGGCCTTGTGGTAATAGCAAAAACGGAACGGGCCATGTCGCATTTGGCTAAACAGTTTTTTGATCATAGTATAGAGCGTTCCTACATTGCTTTGGTGTGGGGAGATATGGAGGCTGATGAAGGTACAATAACAGCTCATGTGGGCAGAAGCCTTAAAGACAGAAAAACACAAACCGTATTTCCGGAAGGGGAAAGCGGGAAACATGCGGTTACCCACTACAAAGTGCTTGAAAGGTACGGTTACGTTACGTTAATTGAGTGCAGGCTGGAAACAGGACGAACGCACCAGATAAGGGTACATATGAAGCATATCGGACATCCGTTGTTTAACGATTCAACTTATGGTGGGGACAGAATTTTGAAAGGTACTACCTTTACTAAATACAAGCAGTTTGTAGAGAATTGTTTCGCACTTATGCCACGCCACGCCCTGCACGCCAAATCTCTGGGTTTCCTGCATCCTGATGATGGAAGGAAAGTGTTTTTTGATTCCGAAATGCCTGATGATTTTCAGCAGGTACTAGCCAAGTGGACGACTTATGCGAAGTTTGGTCCCTCCTCAATAAACGGTTAATGGTATCTTTCGGGTTAATATCAAACAGCTGAAAAATTCCAAAGAACAGCAGTGACCAGTTAACAAAAGAAATAAGCATGAAACGTTTTATTTTCCATTTGTTGGGTTCAATGCTGGCAGCCAGTATAGTGCCAACAGGAACTGACAATAAAACCGGAGTTAAAAAAGCAATACCGAACAGGCCGTAGTTCTTAATAAAACCTACTAACCACCTGCGAAATTTATTGAACTTAACTTTTGCGTGGGGTTTGGCAGTAAACAATTTGTGTTTCACCCACAAAATTCCATCCCAGCAATAAAGGTATACAATTACGCCCGTCATCCCCCCGCCAACAGTTGTTACCATAGACAACAGAAAGTTAAAATCCTTTACCAAAGCAGAACTTGCCCCGATAAGGTATTTTGTAGACGATAGCGCGAAAACGATTAATAAGTCGAGAAATGATTCAGTCATGGGTTGTTTAGGAGAGAACTATTGATGCACTGCACAATAATCAGGCCCTTAAAACACATTTAATCAGAGATAGTCATTTTTCCTATAAGTTCGTAAGAATGATTCATATTCAAAATGATTAAATCATTTTCATATGGAATTATTTGATCAGGGTTATTGAAGAAATTTTTCCAAGCTTGTTTGTTCTGGTTTTTTTTCCCAACGAAGCTGGATGTACTCATGTTATAAATTGCAATTACGGG
>DATGWX010000138.1:0-3510 GCA_035299275.1 Bacteroidia bacterium | reverse complement strand
ATTCAACTCCCCTTTCAGGTTGCGTAATTCACGGTAAAATGGAGGTTGGTAATAATATCCGAAGGCTGCTTTAACCGATACATCTTTCTTGAGTAAGCTATCACCTTTATTATTAAACCTTATGTCCCTATTGTGTCTGCGGTTGGGCTCAAACGAAAACTGAAAACGCGGACTAATGACGTTCTGATAATTCACATCCCAGTAATTAGTTCTTACTCCGTAACTAAAAACCATGTTACTTGCCTGATGAATGGTTTGTGCATTTTGAACATATGCTGTGTAACGGTTGCTGCTCATGTTTACCTTACCACGATACAACTCATTCATTTCAAAATTTCCATTCACCAAAAGAGGCACTGAAAAATCGGCTGAGTCCATGTACTTCCACTCGTGTAATTTGTCGTATATAATCTCGCGCTGGTACTGTACTCCCCATTGCAGGTTGTGAGCTCCTGAAGAATAATATCCGCGGTGACCAATATTTACAACGGTTGCTTCCAGGTTATTTCGTGCGTGATTAATAAAATACCCTGTTCCTCTGTTGGCCACAGATTCAGCAAAATTATCAGATCCCAGATTACTTTCTAACTGATCTAAACGGTAAGCGCCTTCCACACTAAAATATTCATTCTCGATAGTATTGAATGCTGACGAAATAACTTTCAACACTACTTTATTGCTTGGGCGGTATGAGAGGGTAAGCCCGCTCATCATGGTGCGGTAACGCATCAGCTCTGCCCCTTCAAAACCTATATTTAACCGAAGCGCATTGGTTACTGTTCCAAAAACTGTTTCGCGGTTTTGCGGCACAATCAGGTAACGGTTCTCTGCATAATTGGCCAGCCAACTTATCTCCAGATTATCGCGTAAATGGTACGTGAGCAATGACTGCACATCGGCAAAACGTGGTTTGTAATCGCCCTGCACATCTAATGAATTGAGTAAATAATTGTTGCTGCGGTAACGTGCTCCCGCAATGTAATTCAACCGAAGATTCCTTGAACTACCCTCTACGGTTACGTTGGCACCCATTAAACTGGCATGTGTGGTTACTCCGAATTTTCGGGGTTGCTTGTAACGTACATCCAATACAGATGACATGCGGTCTCCGTAACGCGCTTCAAAACCTCCTGCTGAAAATTTTACATTATGCACCATATCAGGGTTGATGAAACTGAGACCTTCCTGTTGCCCTGAGCGTACCAGAAAAGGCCGGTAAATTTCAATGTCATTTACATAAATTAGGTTTTCATCGTAGTTACCACCCCGCACGTTATACTGTGAACTCAGTTCGTTATTGGATGAAACTCCCGGCAGTGTTTTTAATATCGCTTCAAAATTTCCTGAAATATTCGGCATTACCTCCAGAGATTTGGGGTCAATGCTCATGGTGCTTACCTTTTCTCTTTCCTGAGCACCTTCCACCACCACTGTTCCCAGTTTGGTAGCTGTGCCCATCACTACATCTACCCGTTTGCTGGTGCCGGGTTGCAAAGCTGTAATCTCGAGGTAAATAGTATTGCGCCCCACAAATGAAAAAGCCAGTTGAAAAGTTTCTTCAGAAGGAACGGTTAATACAAACGAACCATCTTTAGCGGTAATGGTACCAAAAGATTTACCTACGCCTGCCACATTTACATCTTCCAGCACAGCATTGGATGAATCGCGCACAATACCAAAAACAGTGGCTTTGCGTTGCGCCCAAGCAGTGGAAGAAAGTAAGAGTAAAAAAGCAAATGCGGTTATACGAAAAGGCATGTACGGTGTGTAAAACGAAATTTATATAGCCTTATTGCCGTGATGTACCTGTTTTAACTCTTGTATGGTATGAACGGGATTGGATGAACTGAAAACAAAGTTTCCGGCTACCAAAACATTGGCTCCGGCATTCAATAACATGGGTGCATTATCCATGTTTACACCTCCGTCAATTTCAATGCGGGCCTTAGAGCCTGTGAGTTGCTTGAGGGTAGCCAACTCCGTAATCTTATTGTACGTATTTTCAATAAATTTTTGTCCGCCAAAGCCCGGGTTTACACTCATCAGGCACACCAAATCAATATCTGCCAGCACCTCGCGTAGCAATTGTACCGGAGTATGCGGATTAAGTGCTACCCCTGCCTGCATACCCGCTTCTTTAATAGCACCTATGGTACGGTGTAAATGCGTGCTGGCTTCCAGATGAACAGTTAAAATATCTGCCCCTGCTTTTTTGAAATCAGCAATGTAGCGTTCAGGTTGCACAATCATCAGGTGTACATCCAGTGGTTTTTTGGCGTGTTTTTTTATGGCTGAAATAACAGGCAAACCCAAAGAAATATTGGGCACAAAAACACCATCCATTACATCCACATGAAACCAATCGGCTGAGCTGTGGTTAATCATTTCTACATCACGTTGCAGGTTGGCAAAATCTGCCGAAAGTATGGAAGGGGCTATTAAATGACTCATAATGGGCAAAAATAGGCTTTTTATCGGAATGAAAGCGGCCCCGAAAAGGAGAAAAACACTAACTTGCGCACACTTATGTTACCGGTTGAATATCATTTCACTTACATCGAAACAGAACGCCTTAAACTGCGTTTCGTTAGTCCTGAGGTTTATGAACACCTTTTCCTCCATTATACTCCCGAACAGTGGCAGGAGTTTTTCGGTTTCAATACAGTGGAGGATGCAGAAAAAGAAATGGCCCGCTTGAGCGGAGGTATTGTTTCCTATAACCGAACTGTTTTACTGTTCGTAATTATTGATAAAGAATCAGATAAAGCTATTGGTGCCTGTGGTTATCACAACTGGTATCAGCAACATAAAAGGGCTGAAGTAGGTTACATAATACACAACCTTGAGTTCAGACAAAAAGGTTTAATGAAAGAGGCCTTCCGCAAAATAGTAGATTACGGCTTTAATGACATGGGTCTTGAGCGCATTGAAGCCTTTATAGCAAAAGACAATGAAGCCTCCCTTCGTTTGCTGAAAGGACTTGGGTTCCAATACGAAGGGAATTTACGCAAACACTACATGGTTAAAGGAGTGCTTGACGATTCTCAGGTATTCGGTTTACTAAAAACGGAATACCTGATCAGCTAAGCATTCAACTCACCTGCTAACTTTTCCAAAGCTGTTTTATCCAATGGCTTATTCAGATAAGCCACTACCTGAGGATATTTCATGGCTTTGTTCATATCCTCAGAAGTTAAAGAAGAGGTAAGCATAGCCACTTTAAAATGCTTGTGACTATCTGCAAAACGTCTGTTCAACTCTTCCAGAAAAGCAAACCCATCCATAACAGGCATCATAATATCCAGCAAAATCAGTCTTGGAAGAGGCTCATCGGCCTCTTTTCGTTGTGTAAGCATATTAATCGCGGCCTGTGCTGAATTACAAATATCTACACGTTTGAAATATCCGGATTTTTCTACTACACGCTTATTCAGGTAATTGGATATATCGTCATCATCTACCAATAATACACTCATAATTTCACTCTATTTATCTTCGCGCCAATTAGGC
>DATGWX010000137.1:0-11670 GCA_035299275.1 Bacteroidia bacterium | reverse complement strand
CCACAACAACTTCAGTGAAAGCTGACGTTGCAGTCCGCTGATGTCGAGCCCCACAATCTTATATCCGGCAGCAGGAACTTTTTCCATTTCCATGCGGCCGTTGGCACCTACAAATAAAAACTCCGTATCAGGACGTAATTTTTGTATAGCCTGAGCAATGGCAATGGCCGGAAAAATATGACCGCCTGTGCCACCACCGCTGATGATAATTTTTAACGGACGGTTATGCATGAGCCACCTCCTCGTTAGTTGTATTGTTGCCTGAATTTGTTTCCGTGTTGCCTGCACCCATTTCGCCTGAGGTATCAATAAAACGACTCACACTCAAAATTACTCCGAAGGCAAAGCTGGTAAACCACAAAGAAGTTCCACCCATACTTACCAGCGGCAAAGGCAAACCCGTAACCGGGAAAATATTCACCGCTACCGCCATGTTGATGAAGGCCTGAATAACCAAACTTAAACTTAAACCAAAGGCCAGCAAGGCACCAAAAGCTTTGGGACTTCGCACCACAATACGCACCGTGCGCCACAGAAACAGCAGGTACAAACAAATGAGGAATAAACCGCCCATCATGCCGTACTCTTCTACTATAACTGCGAATATAAAATCGGAGTACGGGTGTGGTAAAAAGTTGCGTTGTGTGCTGTTGCCCGGACCTTTGCCAAAAAGGCCACCCGTAGCAATAGCAATTTTAGCCTGATCGCTTTGATACGTGTTGCCGTCCTTATCTCCGGTAAATGTTTCAATACGTGATTTCCATGTTTTAAAGCGACCTATTTTAGCCAGTGTAGCATCCGGTATATTAAACAGAATGCCGATGAGTAAACCCAATCCAACTACTCCGCTGGCTACCAACAACAGCAAATACTTGAAGTTGATGCGGCCGATGAACATCACAATTAAACACGTAGAAAAAAGCACCAGTGAGGTAGATAAGTTTGCCGGAGCAATCAATAAACACACGCCCACTACTGCTGACAGGATAGGCAAAAATGCCTTTTTGAAATCTTTAATATCTTCCTGCTTCTTGGACAGCATGCGCGCCACATACATGATGAGCGCCACCTTGGCTAAGTCGGAAGTTTGGAAGGTAGCATTGATAATGGGAATACTGATCCAACGTTTGGCATCATTGATATCAGAACCAAAGAAGAGCGTGTAGGCTAATAAAGGGAAAGACAGAATGAGCAACACGCGTGCAATACCGTAATAATAGCGGTAATCTACACGGTGTGCCAGGTACATAAAGCCTATACCCATAAGCAACAAAAACATGTGCTTGGCCAGCAACAACTCCGTATTACCGGAATACCGCTTGTAGGCCAAAGTACCTGTTGAACTGTACACCGCCAGCACTCCGAAAAGCGACAGGGTGAATACAATTCCCCAAATAACAAAGTCTCCTTTAGTACGTGATAAAAGCCAATTCATGGATGTATTTCAATTACAATTCGCGTACTGCTTTTTTAAACTGACGACCACGATCTTCGTAGTTCTCAAATAAATCAAAACTCGCACAAGCCGGTGAAAGCAAAACAGCCTCTTCGCGCTTAGCCAGTTTGTAAGCCACGTGAACAGCCTCTTTAGCCGAAGTGGTGTTCACAATCATTTCCACGTCACGTTGAAACGCTTCGTGAATTTTACGGTTGTCGATACCTAAGCACACAATCATGCGCACCTTTTCTTTAATCAAAGGTTTCAGCATTTCGTAATCGTTGCCTTTGTCAACTCCACCGGCAATCCAGATAACAGGCTTTTCCATGCTTTCTAAGGCATACCACGCAGAGTTTACGTTGGTTGCTTTAGAGTCATTAATAAAGTCGATACCCTGCACAGTAGCTACATGCTCCAGGCGGTGTTCAACATTTTCGAAGTCGGTAAGACTCTCGCGGATTACTTCCTTGCGGATGGAAAGCACCTGACCTACGATGGCCGCAGCCATGGAGTTGTAAGTGTTGTGCTTACCTTTTAAAGCTAACTCGTTTAAATACATATGGAATGGGTTTGATGAATGAACAGAAGAAGTGGATACCACCATGGCTTTGTCTTTTTCCCAGGCTCCTTCACTCAACTCGTGTTGAATAGAGAAAGGAAGCTTACGGGCAGCCACAGTGATGTTCTTTAAATTATTTACTGATACTTCATCATCTGCACAGTAGATGAAGAAATCTTCAGCAGTTTGATTTTGCAGAATGCGGAACTTGGAGTTCACGTAGTTTTGCAATTGGTAATCATAACGATCCAGATGATCAGGAGTAATGTTGGTGAGCACAGCGATGTTGGCTTTAAAGCGGTACATGTTATCCAACTGAAAACTGCTGATCTCGAGAACAAAATAGTCATACGTACCGTGTGCCACCAAACGCGCAAAGCTGGTACCTATATTGCCACCACAGGCTACATTTAATCCGGCTTTTTTGAGCAGGTGATATATAAGTGAAGTGGTGGTAGTTTTACCGTTGGTACCTGTAACGGCAATGATGTAAGCATCTGTATAAAGCGCAGCAAATTCAATTTCAGAAATTACCGGAGTACCTTTTTTTATCAGTTGCTGAATGAGTGGTGCCGTATCAGCTATACCCGGACTTTTGATAATCTCATCAGCGGCCAGTATGCGTGCTTCATCGTGGCCACCTTCTTCAAAATCAACACCGGCTTTAAGCAACTCGTCTTTGTACTTAGCCGGGATAGCTGACTTGTCGGATACAAACACATCATACCCCTGCTGTTTAGCCAGCAGTGCTGCACCTGTTCCGCTTTCGCCTGAGCCTAATATGACAAGTTTCTTTGACACGGTTTATCTTATCTTAAGGGTTAAGATGGTTACGATAGCGAGCATGATTCCGATAATCCAAAAGCGGGAAACAATTTTGGACTCGTGGTATCCTTCTTTCTGGTAGTGGTGGTGCAGTGGTGACATTTTAAAAATGCGTCTGCCTTCCCCGTATTTTTTCTTGGTGTATTTGAAATACGAAACCTGAATCATCACCGACAAATTCTCTACGAGAAAAATGCCGCACAAAATGGGAATCAATAATTCTTTGCGCACCATGATGGAGAACGAAGCGATGATACCGCCCAAAGCCAGACTGCCGGTATCTCCCATAAACACCTGTGCCGGATAAGCGTTGTACCACAAGAAACCTACACAGGCTCCTACAAAGGCTCCGGCAAAAATCACCATCTCACCTAAGTGCGGGATGTACATAATGCCGAGGTATTTCGAGAACACCAAGTTGCCCGACACATACGCGAATATGCCAAGTGTGGTACCGATAATGGCTGAGGTTCCCGCTGCCAATCCGTCAATTCCGTCAGTGATGTTGGCCCCGTTGGATACTGCAGTGATAATGAATATTACTACCAGCACAAAAATGATGTAGTTGTATTTTTTATAATCATCTCCCATAAAACTGAGGAGATTTGCATAATCAAATTCAGTTGATTTAAAGAAAGGAATAGTGGTGTTGGTAGCCTTCTCTTCTTTTATCCATACCTGTTGGTTGTCGATGGTTTGAGGTTGTAAATTATTCGCCTGAACAAACTCCGGAGTCACTTCCTCCGCTTTATAAATATCACGTGTTTTTACGTTGTCATTAAAGTACAGCACCGTGCCTACAATAATGCCCAAACCAATCTGCCCGAGTATTTTAAAACGACCGGCTAAACCTTCTTTGTTCTTTTTAAATACTTTGATGTAATCATCCAGAAACCCTACTAAGCCAAGCCAGATAGTAGAAATAACAATCAGCAGAATGTATACATTGTTGATGCGGGCAAACAGTAAAGTTGGAATAAGGATAGCAGCGAGAATAATCAAACCACCCATAGTAGGTGTGCCTTGCTTTTGTTTCTCGCCTTCCAGCCCCAGGTTACGAACGGTCTCGGCCACTTGCAATTTGCGCAAAGCCTCAATTAACCTTTTACCAAACAGCATGGAAATGGTTAGCGACAAAATAATGGAAAGCGCTGCACGGGTAGAGATGTACTTAAAAGCACCTGTACCGGCTAAGTCAAAATTTTTATCTAAGTATTCGAATAAATAATACAGCATGCTTTATTTATTAAATAGTTGAAATGTTTGCTGAAGAATTTCTTTATCGTCAAAAGGGTGTTTTACGCCTTGGATTTCCTGATACGTTTCATGCCCTTTGCCGGCTACCAGAATAATGTCGCCCTTGCTGCTTAAACTCACCGCAGTCTTGATGGCCTCTTTTCTGTCACTGATGCGCAGTACCTTTTTGAAATGCACCGGTGAAATTCCTTTTTGCATTTCATCCAGTATAGCCTCCGGATTTTCATACCGCGGATTATCAGACGTGAGGATAATTTTATCACTTAGTTCGCAGGCTATCTCTGCCATTACAGGACGCTTGGCTGCATCTCTGTTGCCACCACAACCTACAACGGTTATAACCTGTTCGTTTCCTGTGCGTATTTCCTTAATGGTTTCCAATACATTTTTTAATGCATCGGGGGTATGAGCATAATCCACTATTCCGGTAATTCTGTTTTCTGAATACACCGTATCAAAGCGCCCTTTGGCCGAGGTAAGTTTACTGAGGTGGGTAATGATTTCATGTTTGTCTTTGCCCAGTAAAAATGCTGCGCCATACACAGCCAGTAAGTTGTAAGCATTAAAATTACCTACCACTTTAAACCAGGCTTGTTCTCCATCAATATCGAGCAACATGCCTGAAAAATCGGCTTCCAGTATTTTGCCTTTAAAGTCGCTCATGGACTGCAGGCTGTAGGAGTAACGTGTGGCTGAGGTGTTCTGCAACATTACCGCACCGTTTTTATCATCTTTATTGGTTAAAGCAAAAGCGGTATCGTTAACCTCATCAAACAACTGTTTTTTTGCTTTGAGGTAATTGTCGAATGTTTTGTGGTAGTCTAAGTGATCATGCGTAAGGTTGGTGAATACCACTCCGGCAAATTCCAATCCTTTAATGCGGTTTTGATGAATGGCATGTGAACTGGCTTCCATAAAGCAATGCGAGCATCCGGCATCCACCATTTTAGCTAACAGTTCATTAATGGCTAATGCATCGGGAGTGGTATGTGTAGATGGAATAATTTCATCATTAATCACATTATTTACCGTTGACAACAAGCCAACGTTATGACCAAATTCTCTGAACAATTTATAGAGTAAAGTAGCTACAGAAGTTTTTCCGTTAGTACCTGTTACCGCAACCAGCTCCAGCTCTTTTGATGGTTCTCCGTAAAACTTGGATGCCATTAATGCCAATGCTGCTGAGGTATCTTTTACCTTAACATAAGTAATGTCTTCCACCAGTGCCTGCGGCAACTCTTCACATACAATAGCACACACACCCTTTTCAATCACATCACCTATAAACTGATGTCCATCAGCCTGAGTTCCTCTCACAGCAATAAACAGGGCGTAAGGAGCTGCTTTGCGTGAATCAAAACAAATAGATTGCACATCAATATCCAGCTCTCCGGCTACCTGAAGCACTTCTACATTTTTCAAAAGTGTTTTCAAATCCAACATCAGCTCAATTCAATTACTATGGTGGAACCTTTCATTATTCTTGCGCCTGGTACCTGTGATTGGTATTTTACTTTTCCTGCACCTTTACACTGCACACGTAATCCGGCATTTTCCAACAGGTATATGGCGTCCTTTAATCCCATGCCCGATACATTGGGTACGAGATTATTTGTTATCTTTTGTTTCTTTAACTCCAGTGATTTGTCTTTTCGAAGTGGTGATACAAATTCGGCTTCATCCTCTTCTGCACCGGTGAGTACATTACTTATAGAAAGTTTATTAAGGACCAGTTTCAGGTCTTGTGCACTGCCTGCCTTAGTTGCCGGGATGATGTCTGCAAATTCAGTTACTTCTGCCTCCATACCCGGATGCATGTTGATACTACCTGAATACACCTGGTCAGCAATGGCCTTAAACACGGGGCCTGCCACTAGAGAGCCGTAATAGATTCCGTTGGAAGGCGAATTCACTATAACTATACAAGTGTAGCGTGGTTTATCAGCCGGAAAATACCCGCAGAAAGTTGCCTGATACACTTTACTGTACCCGCGTTTGGCATCAGCAATCTGAGCTGTACCTGTTTTACCTGCCACAGTATAATAAGGGTTCTTCAGGTTTTTTGCTGTACCTCGTTCCACTACACCTTCCATCATGGCACGAACTGCCTTCAGTGTGCTTTCACTGCATATTTTTTCGTCAATAATTTCTGTCTCGTATTTTTTAATGGTACGACCGGTTTGCTGAATTTCTCTGACCAAAAGCGGTTTTACCATTACACCATTATTGGCAACAGCATTGTATAAGGTGAGCATTTGCAATGGGGTAATGTGTGCTTCATACCCGATGGATGTCCACGGCAATGTGGTGCCGTACCAATCCTTATCACTGGGATTTTTAATATGAGGTTTACCTTCACCTGTTACCTGTAAACCCAACTGTTCATTGAGGTGCAATTTCTTTAAGTGATCAATAAATTTTTGTGCTTGTTTCGAGTAGTTACTGTAAACCATTTTCGAAATGCCCACGTTAGACGATACCTCAAAG
Source organism: Bacteroidia bacterium (assembly GCA_035299275.1). Taxonomy (GTDB): domain Bacteria; phylum Bacteroidota; class Bacteroidia; order UKL13-3; family UKL13-3; genus JAGPCK01. The sequence goes on along the minus strand of DATGWX010000137.1, from coordinate 5,101 downwards.
GCGTGCTGTACACTCACTCTGCCGTGACCACCTTCTTCGGCATCCTTCATCATCCGATCGAAATACCTTTTTTGTCCGCCTTCCGTATCTACAGAGTCCGTTGGTTTTACATATCCGTCTTCCAACAACGCAATCATGGAAGCCAGCTTCATGGTTGAACCCGGCTCAGCACTTAAGCCAATAGCATAGTTGTATTTTTCCTGGTAAACACCGTCACTCACTTTGGTGAGGTTGGCAATGGCTTTTATTTCTCCCGTAGCTACCTCCATCAATACAGCTGTACCGTATTGGGCATTGTTCGATACTAGTGTATTGTATAAGGCCTCTTCTGCCACATCCTGAATGTTGACATCAATTGTGCTGATAATGTCTTTGCCGTTTTCAGGTTCAATTTCATTTTCATCATTGATAGGTACCCAAACCCCGCCACTCACTTTTTGCATCAAACGTTTACCGCTGTTGCCGGAGAGCACATCATTAAATGAGCCTTCCAATCCAACGGGAGCAACGCCTTCTACGTTGTAACCAATGGTTCGTTCAGCCAGCAGTTGAAATGGTTTTTGTCTGCGTGTACGTTCCGTGGCCACAAAACCACCCTTGTATTTTCCGTAGCGGAACAAAGGCCATGATTTCATCGCTTTCATCTGCACATAAGTCACCTTACGTTTCAATAAGAAATACCGCTCTCCTCTTTTACGTGCATTCACTAGTGTACGTTTGTAATCACGTGCTGATTTATCTTTGAAGGTAAGAGACAGCATAAGTGCAAGAGAATCTACTCCCCCACTGAATACTTCATCTGTTAATGCACTGGCCCGGGTATCAAAACGAATATCATATATAGGTATAGACGTTGCCAGCAAACTTCCGTCACAGGCATAGATATTTCCCCGAACAGCTTCTATGGTTTGGTAATCGGTACTGAGGCTATCTGCCAGTTGGCGCCACTTATGTCCTTCTACAAATTGCAGCTTGAACATGTACACCACTATCACCACCGCAAAAAGTGCGATACACACAAAAGTGAGGTACGAGCGCCATAATATGTCTTTCTTAATATTCATTCGGCAGGCACTACAATTTTTTTAGGTGGTGTGGTTAACGGTTTAATTTCTTTTTGTAAGAGTCGCTGGGCTACTTCACTTTGTTTACTGCGAAACATCAGATCCGATTTTATGGTGATGTATTCCGAACGGAGTTCTTTAATTTCTTTAGTGAGTTTGTCTGACTGACGAATCGTTTTTTCTGCGTAATGCGTATTGGCGATATAAAAAATAGCGATGCCTGCCAAAAACATAAAAAAGGGAAATGCCTTTTGCATGTTCTCGCGGGTAATGAAGAAATCGAAATCAGCAACCTGTGCCATCTGCTTACCTGCAGTGGATTTTTTCACCTCAGGCTGTTCCTTTTTCTTCCGCTCTTCTATTTCGTCTATCAGTTGGTTCATATTCTTTCTGCTATACGTAAGCGTGCACTTCTTGATCTGGGATTGCGTTCCATTTCTGCCTCATCGGGCACAATGGATTTGCGTGTTAGTGGCTTGAAGGGTTTTATCTGGTTACCGAAAAAATCTTTCTCTACTTCACCTTCCAGTTTTCCGTTATTCATGAAATTTTTCACCAGCTTATCTTCCAGTGAGTGATAAGAAATCACCACCAAACGACCTCCGGGTTTTATCACCTCAGCACTTTGCTCCAGTAACTCCCGCAGTGCTTTCATTTCCTGATTTACTTCTATGCGCAAGGCTTGAAAAACCTGAGCGAAAAATTTGTAGTCTTTAAATTTGGGTGCAAAAGGAAAAAGCGTTTGCTTCAATTCTCCCACAGTACGGATGTGCGATACAGCTCTTCTTACTATAATGGCATGTGCCAGTTTACGAGAATTGGTGAGTTCACCATAGAGGTAAAACACATCGGCCAATTGTGCTTCGGTGTAATCATTAATTACAAGTTGAGCGGTGAGGTCTTGCGACTGATCCATGCGCATGTCCAGTTCAGCTTCATCAAAACGGAAAGAGAAACCACGACTGCCCTCATCAAATTGATGCGATGACACACCTAAATCGGCCAGCAATCCATCAACGGGTATTGCTTTGTGAAAACGCAACTGATTGCGCAGGTGCTCAAAGTTGCTTTCAATTAATTCAAAGCGACTATCATCAGGCACATTATCTGTAGCATCAGCATCCTGATCAAATGCATATAATTTTCCGGTGGTAAGTTGTTGCAGAATAGCTCGGGAGTGGCCTCCTCCGCCAAAAGTTACATCGACATAAATTCCTTCAGGGTTTATTTGCAGCCCTTGTATACACTCGCGGAGCAGTACCGGAACGTGGTACTCAGTCATTCGCCCCCCTCTCTTCATCAGCAGTTCCGGATGTTTTTTTATTCCCCATTACCTCTTCGGCCAAACGGGCAAAATCTTCCGGCTCGTTACTCAACAACTGGTCGTACGTTTCCTTCGACCATATTTCAATTTTGTTCAGTTGAGTGGAGAGCACAATTTCCGTTTTTAATCCGGCATACTCTTGCAACGACTTGGGCAACAGAATTCGACCTGCCCCATCTAACACCAACTCTGTGGCTCCCCGGGTAAAGTAACGGATGAATTCACGTGTTTTGGTCATGTAAGCATTTTGCTTGGCCAACTCGGCTGTGATGATATCCCACTCATTTTTAGGGTACAGCACCAAACATTTCTCAAACCCTCTGTTCACCACCAAACGCTCACCGGCTGCCTGCGGCATTTGCTTGCGCAGGGACGAAGGCATACTTAAACGCCCTTTGGCGTCCAGTTTACATTCATACTCACCGAGAAACATTGACATGTGTGTTCAGAATTTTGGATGGGTAAAATTAGAAATAATTCTCCCACTTTATACCACTTCCTCCCACTTTGTGGATAATTTTTAATCGTTCTATGATTTCATCACAGCCTAATTATCTGTTTTTCTATGATTTACGTATAGTGGGAGGAAATCCCAAAAAATGAGAATTGTGGGCTACGTTTTACCTGCCAATGTGGGAGAATTTCAAAAAAACGACCCGAAGTGTTGCTTAAAAAGGACAGTAAATCGGTGATTCCAAACCCGAGCCATGCAAAACACTTAGGCGAGTATTGGCTGAGTACCTATGCGTGATTCTGATTCATTCGTATGTGAAAGATATCAATGGGTTAAAACTTAGAAGAATAAAATTGCCGGCTTTTCCGTGATTTCTGCAGGAACCGTATAAATTTGTTTCAACTAAAAACTTAAAAAATGGGAATGATAAAAGAATTTAAAGCATTTGCCATGCGCGGCAATGTAGTTGATTTGGCAGTGGGTGTAATTATAGGCGGAGCTTTCGGAAAAATTGTAAGTTCCTTTATTGATGATGTGATTACTCCCCTGTTGTTAAAACCTGCACTTGATGCTGCTCACCTAAGTAAGCTGGAAGACCTTACCTTATTTGGCGCAGTGAAATACGGAGTTTTTATCTCCTCCGTTATCAATTTTATCATTGTGGCATTTGTGCTATTTCTGATTATCAAAGGCATGAATGCCGCCAAGAAAAAGGAAGAAGATGCAGCCCCGCCTGCTCCAAGTAACGAAGAACAATTGCTGGGCGAAATTCGCGACCTGCTCAAAAACCGTTAAGCTTACTATGTTAAAATATTGTGCAGGGATGTTGTTGCTACTGGCAACAACATCCTTTTCTTTTGCTTTTACGTTTACCATAACCGGAAAAACACCTTTAAAAAAGGGAGTAGAAATAAGGTGGTATGCCTATGAGAAAATTGCTGAGGAAAAAATACTTCCCGATAGCAACGGTAAATTTACCATCAAAGGACAGTTGCTCCACCCCGGAGAAATTCAACTCAAAGCCTATTACAAAAATGCCGTGTACCCCATCAGTTTTTTTCTGTTTACCGAAAGCCAGTTACAGGCTTCATTTAACCCATCTGCTTCTACTGATTTTTGGCAAATAACCGGACTGTGTGCACGTTGCAAGGCCTTTGATGCTGCTACTCAACTGGCCTACAAAACACTTAACAAAATCAATCAGGCCAATGCTGAAAAAACTACTGAACACTATCTGCTTCAGGCTAAAAAAATACCCGGAATCGGGGTGGATGATTATACCACCATGTTGCTGGATATGCAGGCACTGGGTATGCTGGCAGGTGTGGTGGATACGGTTACAAAAAAAATGGCTTATAAAATATTTGAGCACAAAAAGTTTGCTCCGTATACCAAAATAAATAACCGCTATGTTGGTTTCAGTTTGTACAAATCTTTAGTGTGCCAGTATACCAGTAACCAGGCTTATGATAGTGCCGTAACCAAACAAATACGCAGCAGCAGTATGCAGATCTCACTGTTTACCGCTACCGTAAAACAACTCAAAAAACAAACACAAAATTTACCCGATGCCATTACTGCCGAGTGCATGTACAACCTGCTGCTCGATCACAAAGACCCTGCATTTCGCGACTCGCTCACCATCGAACAAATGAAACAACTGTGTAGAGAATTTTTACAACAATACCCCAAATATCCCGCTCGGTCAAAGATTGAACTGGTGCAACAATTTTATAACACACCCCTGCTACGCAACAACGCACCGGAGCTTACTCTGCTGGATAAAAAAGAAAATGAGTTTAAACTCTCGTCTTTTAAGCAAAAATACGTAGTGCTTAACCTCATTAGTCCGTATGAACAGAACTACAACGACATCACCACTCACTTACGCGACATTCAGCAGCAAAACAGCAGCAACAAAAAAATACAGGTGCTTTTTGTACATGCCTTCTCTGACCAAAAGTACTGGCTCAAACAAATGCGAAATGATACTTCTACTCTTCGCTGGCTTATTCCCATAGAAGCTGATTACCTTAGCCGCCTGCAGGTAACTGGCACACCGGTTACATATATTATTTCACCCAAAGGAAAGGTACTATACAAAGGCCACCCACTCGGCATTACCGATGATCTGATAAAGAAATTTCTGACAGGTAGGTATGATTAAAAACTTGCTGTGCTCTTGTCATCAGCAAGCGAGGGGCTATCACCCCTCGCTTGGAGTAGTTTGCCCTGTGAGGATTAGAAGAGAGCATTCCG
>DATGWX010000136.1:0-1696 GCA_035299275.1 Bacteroidia bacterium | reverse complement strand
TATTATGAAGGAGTAACCCGAAAAGCCTCGATTGCTGCTGGGATGGCCACCGAGACTGATTATTATATTGACTTTCTTGGACACCGTTTTTTGAATACTGCATTGTATTCTTACTCTCTTTCTTTTGCTTTTTTACTCATTGCCATTGTGCAACCGTTACTCTCAGGGATTGCAGATGTGAAAGGCCGGAAAAAGACTTTCATGCAATTCTTCTGTTACATAGGTGCCAGCAGTAGTGCCATGTTGTATTACTTCGACAGTAATCATATAGGTGCAGGCATTCTATTCTTTATACTGGCCATGATTGGCTTTGCCGGTAGTATTGTTTTTTACAATGCTTTCTTACCTGAGATTACTACCGAAGACCGATACGATCGTGTAAGTGCACGTGGTTTTGCAATGGGGTATTTCGGCAGTGTGTTGTTACTTATTGTCAATCTTTCCTTAATAATACTCACCGAAAAACCTGCTGATGGTGGTGAGCCTTTAATTACCTTCATCTCTCAGGAAATGGCTACCCGCATGGCTTTTGTTATGGTGGGTTTATGGTGGGCAGGTTTCGCACAAATTACCTTTGCTAACCTTCCCAAAGAGAGTAAACTAAAACGAGGTGGAGCCATTACACATGGATTCTATGAGCTAAAAAAGGTGTTTAACGAAATCAAACAACGGTCTGAAATAAGCAAGTACCTGCGATCTTTTTTCTTTGTGAGCATGGGCTTACAAACGGTCATGTATGTTGCCAGTTTATTCGGTGCCAAAGAATTAAACCTCCCCTCCATTCACCTCATAGGTGCTGTGTTGGTAATTAACCTCATTGGCATTCCGGGGTCTCTGTTTTTCTCATGGATATCAGGCAAAATAGGCAATATGCTCACTTTGCGCCTACTGGTTGTTATCTGGATTTTTGTCTGCCTGATTGCTTACTACATAAACACTGCAGCACAGTTTTATATGTTGGGAGCTTTGGTTGGCTCAGTTATGGGCGGTATCCAAAGTCTGTTCCGTTCCACTTATGCCAAGCTTATTCCCGATGATACCCTCGACCATGCATCCTATTTCAGTTTCTATGATGTTACCGAAAAACTGGCCATAGTATTTGGCACTTTTGCTTTCGGTTATATTGAGGAAGTAACAGAATCCATGCGTAGCTCTGCTGCAGCCTTGGGTGTGTTTTTCGCCATTGGTTTACTATTTATGATTCGCATTAAAAATTTCAAAGGCATACATGCAGGTTGAGTTGTTTATACCGTGTTTTATTGATCAGGTTAAACCTTCCATTGCGTTTGACATGATAAAAGTATTGGAGAAAGCAGGATGCAAAGTACTCTACAATGTGGAACAGACCTGTTGCGGACAACCTGCTTATTCAGCAGGATACATGGCCGATGCACGCGAAGTGGCTGAAAAATTTGTACAGGAATTCCCTTTGGGCGACCCTGACAGACCTACAGCTAAACCAATAGAAAAACCCATCATCTGCCCATCTGCTTCTTGTGTAGGAATGGTGAAGAACCACTATAACTCCATCTTTCAAAACACCTCTTTACACAACCAATGCAGAAAGGTGCAAAAAAACATGTTTGAGTTGAGTGACTTTTTAGTGAATCAACTTCAGAAAACAGATCTTGAATGCAAGTTCGATGCAAAAGTAACTTACCATGATTCCTGCAGTGCGTTACGTGAACTGCGTATA
>DATGWX010000135.1:0-2269 GCA_035299275.1 Bacteroidia bacterium | reverse complement strand
GCTGTTCTTAATATGAATGGTCGGTGGTTGATTTAATATCCACTGATGCAGTGCTCCGTTTATCGCCTGATGTGTGAGGTACACACCATAAGAAATTCCTCCCAGCCACCTAAATAACTGAAGGCTGAAAAACCGGGATATTTTCCCTTCCCTGTGCGTAAGGATAATGAGTATGCAAACGCTGAAAGCTATACCTGCTACAGTAAAAAGAAACCCAAACCATACTCCTCCTTTAGGAAATTGAATGAAAAGTGCTAAACCGATTGCTAAAAAAAGCAAAGCCAAATGTAATTTGGGTAATATGCTTTTTATGTATAGAATAAAACCGGGCTGCTGCACTCCGTAAGCAATCATTATTCCCATAATTAATGAATCCATTCGGCTGGGCATGGTCACATAAATGCGCATCAGGTCATCCCTCATTCCCCATTTGGTTAACCAACAAACAGCAATTAATACAAGGCATGTTTTAATTAAATGTTTACGCGGAATGAGCCAAATGAGAAAAGGCATGATAAAGTAAAACTGCTCTTCAATGGTTACCGACCAGGTTATTCCAAGAAAATGAGGGCCAAAATTAAACTGCCCGTCAGCAATGCTCATAAAAAAGGTTTGTGCAAACACAGCATATGACCATACCGGCAGCGGATCACTGAAAATAAAAGGTATTTTTTGTTGCCCACCCCACCATACTCCCACTACATAAAGCCCCAACATAAAGTAGTACATAGGGAAAATGCGCAACGCCCTGCGGATATAAAAACTCTTGAAAAAGTTAGGTGAACCTTTGCTTTGCAGTAATATACTGGAAATTAAAAATCCTGAGAGTACAAAGAAGGCATCAACACACAAAATGGTTAAATCTGTAAATGGACGTAGTATTCTAAGTATTGCGGTGTAGTCTGTAATGGTGCAGGAATAGTAATGCCATATTACAGCGGCACATAAGGCAAATCCCCTTAATCCGTCAAGTTCAGGAATGTGTTGTTTAAGTATATTTAAGCCGTCAGACTCACTTTTAGTTTCCATTCTATTGGGCTGTGTGCTGTCAAAGATATTTCTTTGTATACAAATTCAATAATTATGAATCAGGTAGAAGAGTTTAATGATTACCGCAGCAGAATGAATGAGAAAATTCTGGGTGCAGATAATCTGGTGTTAAAACGATTGTTCAATCTGGATACTAATACCTATCAGGAGGGAGCATTAAGTACACAAATAAAAGAGATGCTGGGGTTAGTAGCCAGTATGGTATTACGTTGTGATGATTGTGTAAAGTATCACTTAGAAAAATGCAAAGAACAGGGTGTTTCTACCCCGCAAATGTTTGAAATTTTTGCTGTAGCTAATATTGTGGGTGGCACTATTGTTATTCCGCATACACGCAGAGCCGTTGAGTATTGGGAGGTTTTGCAGGCACAATGATTATCTCCACCGGAAAGCAAAAGTACACAACAGGGCAGGTTCTTCAACTGGAGAACAGTTATGTGGCTACCCTTCCTTTATTTGAGCAGCACGCATTACTTTTTTTACAATCATGGCTCAATGGTGATGATACATTTTTACAGTTTACGTCAGGCTCCACAGGAGAACCCAAACCAGTTCAAATAAGCAGGCAACAGATGTTGGATAGTGCAAGGCTCACCATTCAGCATTTACATTTGGATCAGATAGGATCTTGTTTGCTCGCTATTTCTGCAGAGCACATTGGTGGTAAAATGCTTTTGGTGCGGGCACTGGAGTGTAATATGAACGTTCATATCACTGAGCCCTCATCACATGTTTTTTCATCTTTGGTCAAAAATCATTCCTACGGTTTAGCTTCAGTAGTGCCATTGCAACTACAGGAGTTGTTGAGTGATGAATTGGCAGTGCAAAATGCAGAAAGGTTTTCACATATTCTTATAGGTGGTGCTGCTGTTTCAGGTTTGTTGGAGCAAAAGTTAAAGCAACTGAAGGGAGTAAAGTTGTGGCATACCTATGGTATGACGGAGACAGTTTCTCATGTGGCGTTGCGGTGTATTAATGCACAACAATCATCTGATTACTATACAGCATTTTCAGGTGTAGAACTGGATGTAGACAGCAGAGACTGTTTGAAAATTAAAGCAGCTGTAACAGGCAACGAGTGGTTGCAAACCAATGATGTGGCCATGCTCCAATCGGCCAATACTTTCACTATTATCGGCAGGTTGGATGAAGTCATAAACAGTGGCGGGATAAAAATACATACCCAGTTACTTGAAGCAAAAATTGCGACTATTCTGGA
>DATGWX010000134.1:0-11556 GCA_035299275.1 Bacteroidia bacterium | reverse complement strand
GGGTGGTGAATTTGCAGGTTACCTATGATTACCAGGTTCCTTCAGCAGATATGGCTAAACGTTTCGGCAACAACTCGGCCATCGGGTTCGGTTCATTTTTTAAAGACAAGAAAAATTTCTTTTACGGAATTGAGGGAGCCTTTATGTTCGGAGGCGATGTAAAAGAAACCGGTATTTTAGATAGTTTGCGCAACAGCGATTACCGCATTATCGGTATCAACGGAGCGTATTCAAATATCACCATCAGCCAGCGCGGGTATTTTCTTTTAGCCAAAGGCGGAAAGGTGTTTCCTATTTTTAAACGCAACCGCAATTCAGGCATTATGGTTTCAGGTGGTGTAGGTTTTATGCAGCATAAAATCAGAATTGCCGTGCCGGATGATAATGTTCCTTTGCTGGACAAAGAAGCACGCAAGGGGTATGACCGCCTCACCAACGGATTGACCCTGAATCAATTTGTAGGGTTCTATTACTTAGACAGAGAGAAGTTTATTAATTTTTATGTAGGCTATAACCTGATGCAGGGCTTTACCCAAAGCCGCAGGGACTGGAACTACGATACCCGCACACAGGATACCCAAAAACGCATGGACATGTTGGGCGGCATAAGATTTGGCTGGATTATTCCCATCTACCCTTCTTCAAAAACTGACGAGTACATATTCTATTAATTCATGTGGTTCCTACTTTACAACATAGGTACACAGGGATATTTTTTGCTGGTTAAACTGGCAGCACTCTTTTCTGACAAAGCCCGTGATTTTGTAAACGGACGCGTTGATTTACTCCACCGCATAGCACAACAACTCGAAGGTAAAAACGAAAAACGTATCTGGTTTCACTTTGCTTCATTGGGTGAGTTTGAGCAGGGCAGGCCCGTAATGTTGCGCTTGCGAGCACAGCACCCCGACTACCGTTTTTTTGTTACCTTCTTTTCTCCATCAGGGTACAACATAAAAAAGCAGGATGAGTTGTGTGATTATGTTTTTTACCTGCCCAATGACAGCGCAGCTCATGCCGCTGAATTTTTAGATTTGGTACAGCCGGAGCTGGTGTTTTTTGTCAAGTATGAATTCTGGCTGCATTACATCAATGCGATAAAGCAGCGCAACATTCCGTTGTTTTTACTTTCGGCTGTTTTTCGTGAGTCGCAGTTATTTTTTCATCCGTTGGCCGGAAGTTTTTTTGCCGGTTTTCTGCGGAAGTTTACGGCCATTTTTGTGCAGAATGAGGAGTCGTTGTTGTTGGCCAGGCACCTGAATTTAAACGAGGTACACTTTAGCGGAGATACCCGTTTTGACCGCGTGATACAAACCACTACAGCAGCTGAAAGTATACCGCAACTGGACGCATTCAAATCAGGCAACAGGATACTTGTAGCCGGAAGTTCCTGGCCCGCAGAAGAGAAATGGCTGCAGCAGTGGTGGGTAAAACATCAACCTGCGGGAATTAAACTGATTATAGCACCACACGACATCAGTGCGGCACACATTCAGCAGATTCAAAGTCTTTTTCCGCAGGCCGTATTATTCAGTGAAATGAGTGATTCCTCAGCGGCCAACGTACTCATTATAGACAGTATAGGTTTACTGGCCAGGGCATACCGGTATGGCGATATAGCCATAGTGGGTGGTGCATTTGGTAAGGGCTTGCACAATATTCTGGAAGCAGCGGCCTTTGGCCTTCCGGTTATTTTTGGTCCTAAGCACAGCAAGTTTTGGGAAGCAGCTGCGTTGTGCAAGGCAGGTGGTGCATTTGAGGTACATGCATACAATGAACTGGAACATACACTCAACGTGCTTGGCAGGTTTGATACCAACTACCAACAGGCATCAGACGCATGCAAACACTTTGTGCTTTCACAGGCGGGAGCAACCGACAGTGTAGTAAGTGTGGTGAATAGGTTGGCAGCTTTACATTAAAACTGTGCCTTTTGTGCGGCAAGAGTTTCGTTGGTAATTTCAGCAAGCAAAACCACAACGGTTGAGTCAATATTTCCTTGTTCGGCCATAGCCTCCAGTGCTTTACAAACCTCTGCCAAACGGTATGCGCCCAGCGAATAGCTGATACCTTTCAGCTTGTGCAACTGTGGTTTTATATCTTTCTGCTCTCCGTTTATTTCTCTGGAAATTTCCTGGATAAGCTCAGAGGTGCGCAATTCAAACAGCCCCACCATTTCCGTAAAAAATGTTTGGTCCGTATCTGTATTTTTCAGACGGCTGATGCGCTGATCATCTAACAGCGGCAGGGCAAGTGTTTGCTGACTTAAAACCATAAAGGAAGACAAAAATAAGATATTTCGGTGTAACCGCTTCTGCACATATAACACAGCCCGGCCGTAAATGTTGATTTCTGGTGTAAATTATTTTTTAACGGGCCGTTATTTTGCTTTTAAAACACGTAATTTGCGTACGCTTTTCAAATCATCATTTTCCAAATTACAGCATGAGTGTTTTCACTTTTTTGACGCAGGAATTAGCCATTGACTTAGGTACAGCCAATACGCTGATTATACATAAAGACAAAGTGGTGGTAGACGAACCGTCTATTATTGCCATTAACCGCACCACCGGAAACGTAATTGCTGTGGGTAACCAGGCCATGCAAATGCACGGCAAGGTACACGAGGATATCAAAACTATCCGTCCGCTGAAAGATGGTGTTATTGCCGATTTCAACGCTGCCGAGCACATGATCAGAGGGCTGATTAAAATGATCAGTACCAAAAATAAATTGTTCAACCCGCAATTGCGCATGGTTATTTGTATTCCATCGGGCATTACAGAGGTGGAAAAACGTGCGGTAAAAGATTCTGCTGAACGTGCAGGTGCCAAAGAAGTTTACCTCATTCACGAACCTATGGCAGCCGCTATCGGTATTGGCATAGATGTGTTTGAACCTATGGGCAATATGGTGATTGACATTGGCGGTGGTACAACGGAGATTGCTGTAATTGCACTGGCTGGTATTGTGTGCGACCAGTCCATACGTGTGGCGGGAGATGAGTTTACCGATGATATTGTAGATTACATGCGCAGGCAACACAACCTGCTGATTGGTGAGCGCAGTGCAGAGCGAATTAAAATTGAAGTAGGAGCGGCTTTGTCTGAATTAGAAAATCCTCCGGCTGATTATGAAGTAAACGGAAGAGATTTGATGACGGGTTTGCCCAAGCAGATTAAAGTATCGTACAGCGAGATTGCTCAGGCACTTGATAAATCCATTACCAAAATTGAAGAAGCGGTATTGCGTGCCCTGGAGTTAACACCTCCTGAATTGTCGGCAGATATTTACCAAACCGGCCTGTACCTTACCGGTGGTGGTGCATTGCTGCGTGGTTTGGACAAACGTATTTCTGCAAAAACAAAACTGCAGGTACACGTAGCCGAAGACCCCCTTAGAGCGGTAGTACGCGGAACAGGTATTGCTTTGAAAAACCTGCACGTGTTCAAAAATCTGATGACTTAATGCGCACATCCGTTGCATGAGAAACATCATTGTTTTTCTATACAAGTATTACAATTTCATCCTTTTTCTGGTGCTGGAATTTTTTTCGTTGTATCTGATTTATCAGTACAACACATATCAGCGCGCCAGCTTTATAAATTTTTCCAACGGAGTTTCAGGACAGGCTTACAGTACCGTAGCCAACTTTAAATCGTATTTCAGGCTCCGGCAGATTAATGACAGCTTACAACTGGAGAATGCCCGTTTGCGCTCAGAGTTGTTTACTTCGTATTACAATAACGAGATAAGAGACTTTAAAGTTAACGATACCATTTACAAACAGCAGTACACTTACATCGCTGCCAAAGTACTCAACAACTCCATTAACAAACGCAACAACTACATTACGCTGAACAGAGGAGCGGCCCACGGGGTTAAAACACAGATGGGTGTAATTTGCGACAACGGTATAGTAGGTATTGTGATGGCCACCTCCCAACATTTTTGTACGGTACTTTCTGTTTTAAACAGCAATGCCAAAATAAGCGCGCGAATTGCGGATGACAACGCCTTCGGTTCATTGGTGTGGGATGGAAATGATCCCACAATATGTCGCCTGTACGATGTAAATAAACACGTGCAGGTGGCGAACGGAAAAAAAATTGTAACCAGCGGTTACTCCACGATATTTCCTGAGAACATACCGGTAGGTGAAGTACAGGCCCACAGCCTGGAAGCGGGAGATAATTTTCACACCATTAAAGTGCGCATGTCCACCAACTTCAGCAACCTCACTTCGGTGTACATTATCAATAATTTTTTCAAGGAAGAGATGGACTCGCTGGAGATACTCACTAAAATAAAACTTCCCGATGATCAATGAGCTGCTGAAACATACTCTACGGTTGATACTGTTGTTGTTTGTTCAGGTGCTTATCGTGAACAACGTCAACCTGTCGTCTTATGTTAACCCGTACATCTACATATTGCTGTTGATGATGTTGAAGGTAAATGTACCTAAGTGGCAAAGTCTGGTTATAGGTTTTTTATTGGGTGCCGTAATGGATATGTTCTCCAGCACAGTGGGCATACACATGTTTGCTACCACACTGCTGGGTTACCTTCGTCCGCGTATACTTTCTGCTTCACTCAACAAAGAAGATTTTGATGCCAACATTGAACCCAACATTGCCAACAAGGGTTTTATCTGGTTCTTTACGTATGCTGCCTCACTTATTTTTGTACACCATTGTTCGCTTTTCTTTCTGGAGATTTACAGCACCAAAGAATTTTTTGCTACCATGCAACGTGTGTTATACAGCTCAGCAGTAAGTTTGCTGATGATAATTCTGGCACAATTCCTATTCTTTACCGTAAAACCTTCCGATGATTGATGCAGCATCCAAACGTGTTACGTTATACATCATATTTGTTACCATAGGTCTCATCTTTTTGCTGCGCCTGTTCTGGTTGCAGGTAGTGGATGAAACCTATGTGCAGTTTGCGCGCAACAACGTGCTCAATGAGGTGGTGGTATATCCCGCCCGAGGATTGGTATACGACCGCAACGGACAACTGCTCATTTACAACGATGCCATTTATGATTTAATGGTAGTGCCCGAGCGGTTGAAAGATTTGGACACCAACAGTTTTTGTGACGTATTGGGCATTACCAAAGAAGAATTTATACGCAGGTTCACTAAAATAAAAAACAGCAAAGGTTACTCGCGTTACCGGGCATCAGTTTTTGAGAAACAATTGACCATACCGGTTTATGCTGCCTTTCAGGAAAAGCTGTTTGACTTTCCGGGCTTTTACGTAGAAACACGCACCGACAGAAAATACGTATACAACAATGCCGCTCACGTAATGGGTTACATAGGTGAGGTAACCGATAAAATTATTGAACAATCAAACGGCTATTACCGCATGGGCGACTATTACGGAGTAAGCGGTATAGAACGCTCGTATGAAGATGTGCTGCGCGGAACACGGGGTATCAAATATGTTTTGGTAGATGTACACAACCGAACACAGGGCAGGTACAAAGACGGTTTGTTTGATACCGCATCAGTAGCCGGATTAAACATCACCACCACGCTTGACCACCAGTTGCAGGAGTACGGAGAAAAACTCATTCAGAATAAACGGGGCAGTGTGGTGGCTATTGAACCCTCCACAGGAGAAATACTTGCCCTTATCAGTAATCCCACCTATGACCCCAATTTGTTTATAGGTCGTGAACGTGGAAACAATTACATGCGCCTGTTGCGCGACCCGCAAAAACCTTTGTTTAACAGACCTATTGCCGCACCTTATCCACCGGGTTCTATCTTTAAAATTATTATGGCACTGATAGGCCAGAAAGAAGGCGTGCTTAATGAGAACACCAGTTACTATTGTGGTGGTGGCTACCGCATGGGAAGCATTAAAGTGGGTTGTCACCCGCACTCTTCCCCCTTACCGCTTCGTCCGGGTATTGCGGTTTCCTGTAATGCTTATTTCTGTAATGTGTACCGCTCGGTAATTGATAACAAACGTTATCCTAACTCAGAAGCTGCTTATAGAAAGTGGAGAGAACACGTAATGAGTTTCGGACTCGGGCAACGCATGGGCATTGATTTACCCGGAGAAGGAATGGGCAACGTACCATCGCCTGAGTACTACGATAAAATTTACGGTCGTTACCATTGGAAATCTTCCACAACCATTTCGTTGGGTATAGGGCAGGGAGAGTTGGGTATAACACCTTTACAAATGGCCAACGTTACAGCTATTTTGGCCAACCGCGGCTATTACATTACCCCGCATATTGTAAAAGCTATTGAAGGAACCAAACTCAACCGACCGGAGTATACCAAGCGCCACTATACAACGGTTGATACCGGCTACTACGGCATTATAGTAGATGCCATGCAGGATGTGGTGGAGCGGGGCACCGCCCGTGTAGCCATGATGAAAGACATTATAGTGTGCGGAAAAACAGGTACTGCGCAAAACCCGCACGGGAAAGATCACTCGGTATTTTTTGCATTTGCCCCGCGCGATAATCCTAAAATTGCCATAGCCGTAGTAGTGGAGAATGCAGGGTTCGGAGCCACGTGGGCAGCACCTATTGCGAGCCTGATGATTGAGAAATATTTAACGGATACCATCACACGTGCATGGCTCGAAGAGCGTATGGTGAAAGCCGATTTGATTCACCCCAAACCAGTAACCGATGAAGCAGGAAAGTCAGCTGCAAAGCCAGCACATTGATTGGCTTACACTACTCATTTATTTCCTGTTTGTTTTGGCAGGATGGATAAATATTTATGCGGCAGTTTACGAGGCCGATCATGCCAGTATTTTTGATATTTCACAAAGCTACGGTAAACAACTTATCTGGATAGGCATTTCCGCATTTATTGCGTTAATGATTATGCTGGTAGATGATAAATTCTTCTATGCATTTTCTTACGGCCTGTATGGTTTGATGATTGTGTTAAACATTGCCGTATTGTTTTTCAGTAAAGAAGTAAAAGGGGCACACGCCTGGTTTGAAATAGGCAGCTTCAGGTTGCAGCCGGCTGAGTTTGCCAAGTTTGCTACCGCGCTCACACTGGCCAGATACATGAGTCATTTTGACTTTAGTTTAAAAGATAAAAAACACTGGTGGTATGTGGCAGCCATTATTATGTTACCTATGGCAGTAATTCTGGCGCAGAATGATACCGGTTCAGCTTTAGTATACTGCTCCTTTATTTTTGTATTGTACAGAGAAGGTTTGCCGGGTTGGATTTTATTCATAGGACTAGCTCTGGGAATTATATCTGTACTCGCGCTGGTAGTCCCATCCAATGTACTCATCTACATTCTTATCGGCTTAGCGTTGTTGGCTGTATTTTTATTGCGTACTTCCAAACAGGGAATGCTGCTGGTTGCAGCAGTACTCATTACCTGCATAGGTTTAATCAAGGGTATTGATTACCTGTTTTACAAATTGCAACCGCACCAGCAGCAAAGGGTAAATGTATTGTTGGGTAAAGAGGTGGATTTGAAAGGAGCGGGCTACAACGTGCACCAGTCAAAAATTGCGATTGGCTCGGGCGGCTTGTTGGGTAAAGGTTTTTTAGAGGGCACTCAAACCAAATTTAACTTTGTACCGGAACAAAGCACCGATTTTATTTTTTGTACCGTGGGTGAGGAGTATGGTTTTGTCGGCTCATCCGTTTTGATCATTATGTTCATTGTTCTTTTTGTGCGATTGATTGTTATTGCTGAGCGGCAACGCAACCGTTTTAACCGCATCTACGGGTACTGCGTAGCCAGTATACTTTTCTTTCACTTCACCATTAATATAGGAATGACCATTGGTTTGTTGCCGGTAATTGGTATCCCCTTGCCGTTTTTCAGCTACGGTGGGTCATCGCTTATCAGCTTTACGGTATTGCTCTTTATCCTGCTGCGCTTAGATGCCAGCAGGGTGTATCAGTTGCGGGGTAGTATTTATTAGATTCCCCATTTCTAACTATCACTCACTAGCTCGTGCAACAAAAATTAAAACTATGAATAAAATAGATTTGAAACTATTTTTTGAAGAGTAAGTGTGAACTTTTTGTTTGGGTTGTATATTACCCTAAGCCTTTACTTAAAAAGTCTTCGTAAGCTAAGTGTATGCCTTTCTCCAATGAGGTGGAATACATCCAGCCAATCTGTTTGAGTTTACTTACATCCATCAGTTTGCGCGGTGTGCCGTCAGGTTTGGTGGTATCAAACACCAGCTCGCCTTTAAAGCCGATGATGTGTTTGACCAAATCAGCCAGGTCTTTGATGGAAATATCTTCTCCGCTGCCAATGTTCACAAACTGCTTTTCGTTGTACACCTGCATCAGCAGGTAGGCTGCATCGGCCAAATCATCAGCGAATAAAAACTCCCTTAAAGGTGCACCGGTACCCCAGATGGTCACTTCATTTTTGCCGTCACGTTTGGCTTCATGAAACCTGCGGATGAGTGCAGGCAACACGTGTGAATTCTCCGGATGGTAATTGTCATTGTAACCGTAAAGGTTGGTGGGCATTACTGAAATAAAATTGCAACCGTATTGGTCGCGGTAGGCCTCACACATTTTGATGCCCGCTATTTTGGCAATGGCATAAGGCTCGTTGGTAGGTTCGAGCAAGCCGGTAAGTAGTGATTCTTCTTTTAATGGCTGGGGAGCCATCTTGGGGTATATACAGGATGAACCGAAGAACATCAGTTTTTTTACCCCGTGTTTGTAACTTTGATGAATCACGTTGTTTTGAATCATCAGGTTTTCATAAATGAAATCAGCACGGTAGGTGTTGTTGGCAATAATACCGCCCACTTTGGCCGCAGCTAAAAAAACATATTCAGGTTTTTCCTCAGTAAAAAAGGCTTCCACAGCCGCAGCATCTCTCAGGTCAAGCTCAGCAGAACTGCGCACAACAATGTTGGTATGCCCTTCACGTTGCAATTTGCGGTACACGGCAGAACCCACCATTCCGCGGTAACCGGCAACAAATATTTTCGAGTTAGATTCCATGTAAAACGTTCAGGAAAATGAAATGATTACTATTCGAAATAGTTTAAGGTTTTGTAACCGCCATCACGCAGGTACTTATCTTTTTTCATCAGCTTCAGGTCACCTTTCATCATGTCGTTTACCAATGCAGGTAAATCGTATTTGGGTTTCCAGCCTAATTTGGTTTGTGCTTTGGTAGGGTCGCCTATCAGCAAATCAACTTCCGTAGGGCGGAAGTACCGTGGATCAACAGATACTACTTCTTGTCCTATTTTTAGTTTATCGGGTGAAATTTGCAGGTATTCCATGCGTGCTTTATCAAAGCCGGCTACTATACCTTTTTCATTTGCCCCCTCTCCTTTAAATTCAAGTTGTACACCCACATCTTCAAAAGCCATTTTCACAAAATCACGTACGTGTGTGGTTACTCCGGTAGCAATTACATAATCTTCCGGTTGAGGTTGTTGTAAAATGAGGTACATGGCTTCTATGTAGTCTTTGGCATGTCCCCAGTCGCGTTGTGCATTGAGGTTGCCCAGAAAAAGTTTCTCCTGCATGCCCAATACAATCTTAGCTGTAGCGCGGGTAATCTTGCGGGTTACAAAAGTTTCTCCGCGAATAGGCGATTCATGATTGAACAGTATTCCGTTGCAGGCATACATGCCATAAGCTTCGCGGTAGTTTACAGTAATCCAGTAAGCATACATTTTAGCTACGGCATAAGGCGAGCGAGGGTAAAACGGAGTGGTCTCACTTTGAGGAACGGCTTGCACCAAGCCATACAGCTCTGAAGTAGATGCCTGATACACTTTGGTTTTATTGGTTAAACCACAAATGCGCAGGGCCTCCAGAATACGCAACGTACCAATACCATCAGCATTGGCCGTGTATTCAGGGGTTTCAAAACTCACATGCACGTGGCTCATGGCAGCCAGGTTATATATTTCGTCAGGCTGTGTTTCCTGTATAATGCGAATAAGGTTGGTGCTATCGGTAAGGTCACCGTAGTGCAGGGTGAGCTTGAGGTTTTTTTCGTGAGGGTCTTGGTAAAGGTGGTCGATCCTGTCGGTATTAAACAATGAGCTTCTGCGTTTTATACCGTGAACGGTGTAACCTTTGTGCAATAAAAATTCTGCCAGATAAGCACCATCCTGACCTGTAATTCCCGTAATAAGAGCTACTTTCGACATGCGTACAACGAGTTTAAATTTTTGGTTAAATTGCAAAGCTACAGTTTATCAGCTTAAAATCTACTAAAATTGCGTCAGTGCTTATTTTCAGCCCACATATCTCTCCCCGCCTCCACTACATCACACAAGAGGTTTTTTTTCACCGCTGGGGTATAGCGATTGATTTTACTACTGAACAGCAGGAGTTTGAGCAATACAGTGGTTCTAAAATCAACTATTCAAAACAGGCCATCGGAGGTTTTCAGATTACGCCTTCCGGATTTTTGGAGGAAACAACCCACCGGTTATTTAATCCCGGTGTGCAGCAATGGAACGGAAGTACAGTGTTATTTTCTGTGGAACAGGATAATTCCGCGTTGCCTTTTGATGTGTTGAGTATGGCTTTTTTTCTGCTCTCCCGTTACGAGGAGTATAACTCGCTTTATACGGATGAGCACGGGAGGTTTATGGCCGAAGAAAGTATTGCCTTTAAAACAGGTAATCTTCAACGTCCCTGGTTGGATGAAGTACTTATTGGAGTGCAGGCAGAAATAAAGAAAATTTACACTGCCCTAAACTTTCGTGAACCGCAATACCGTTTTCAACCTACTTTTGATATAGACATGCTGCGTTCATTTGAGGGTAAACCACTGTGGCGCATACTTACCGGTGGGATAAGGGAAGTGTTGAGCGGTGAAATTACCCGAAGCAAAAAAAGACTCGATGTGTTACTTGGCAAATCAACCGATCCTAACGACAGCTTTGAGTACATTCACCAACACACTAAAAACCTGCACCCCGTATTTTTCTGGCTGCTGTCAGATTATACCGACATGGATAAAAACCTGCATTGGCAACATCCGTTAATGAAATACACCATCAACCAATGTACAACTTACGGAATGGTGGGCATACACCCGTCATATTACAGTAGTGTGAAAGAAGGACTTTTTCAGGAAGAAGCAGAAAGATTGGAACAACTCACCGATGCGGATGTGCAACACAGCCGGCAACACTTTTTAAGATTTACTTTGCCCCATACTTTTCAGCACTTACTACAGGCGGGAATTAGACATGAGTACAGTATGGGTTATGCTTCACATACGGGCTTCAGGGCATCAACGGCACACCCGTTTTATTTTTACGATTTAGTGAAGGAAGAAAAAACCGATTTACTCCTGCATCCGTTTGTTGTAATGGATGTAACGCTCAGGCATTATTTGGAACTTTCACCCGAAGAGGCCAGGCAACACATAAGTGAATTAATTGCAAGTGTTAAAGCAGTAAACGGACAATTTGTTTCGTTGTGGCACAATGACAGCCTCAGCGAGTTTGATGAATGGACCGGATGGAGAACTGTGTTTGAACACTTGTTGCAGGAGGCCAAGCATGATTAAGTACCTGACGCACGAACA
>DATGWX010000133.1:0-4558 GCA_035299275.1 Bacteroidia bacterium | reverse complement strand
CTTTTGATCTGTGTTATTTTGATCTTGGCCATGGGAATTATCCGTTAAATACTTTTTTCAATCCTACACCTCTTTGTTGAGCTACGGAAATAGCATCGCGCATATTTACCAAAGCATCTATAGTAGCTTTAACCACGTTGTGCGGGTTAGATGAACCTTTAGATTTTGCAAGTACGTCAGTAATACCGGCACTTTCTAACACAGCACGCATCGCACCACCGGCAATTACACCGGTACCGTGAGCGGCAGGTTTTAAGAAAACCAGACCACCGCAGTATTTACCCTGCATTTCATGAGGCACAGTTCCGTTAATGATAGGAACTTTTATCAAAGACTTTTTAGCGTCATCAATACCTTTTGTGATGGCATCGGTAACCTCAGAAGCTTTGCCAAGTCCGTAGCCAACTATACCTTTTCCGTCACCTACCACTACGATAGCTGAGAAACTGAAGGTACGTCCGCCCTTGGTTACTTTAGCAACACGCTTAATGCTTACTACGCGCTCTTTAAGCTCGATGTCGCTTGATTTTACTCTTTTTATATTCGCTGTTGACATTTTACTACTTCAAATTAGAATTTAAGTCCTCCCTCTCTTGCACCTTCGGCCAGGCTTTTAACACGGCCATGATACAAAAATCCGTTTCGGTCAAAAACAACCTCAGTTACACCGGTTTTTAATGCCAGTTCGGCTATAGCTTTACCAACAAGAGCCGATTTCTCAACCTTGGTCAATTTGTCTTTTATGCTGCGTGAAGAAGTTGAAGCCACAGTGTGACCTTTAACGTCATCTATAATCTGAGCATAAATGTCTTGGTTACTTCTAAAAACAGAAAGCCTTGGCTTTTCAGCTGTTCCAAAAATCCTGCTACGGATTCTTTTTTTAATTTTCAGTCTTCTGGCTGATTTTACATTACTCATAGCTATCGATTATTTACCAGCGGATTTACCTGCTTTTTTCCTTAATACTTCATTGACAAACTTGATACCTTTTCCTTTGTATGGTTCAGGCTTACGTAGTGAT
This sequence comes from Bacteroidia bacterium, assembly GCA_035299275.1. Taxonomy (GTDB): domain Bacteria; phylum Bacteroidota; class Bacteroidia; order UKL13-3; family UKL13-3; genus JAGPCK01. The sequence continues at coordinate 3,537 of DATGWX010000133.1, read as the reverse complement.
CTGATTTTGGCAGCTACCTGTCCGATCAATTGCTTATCGACACTGTCTAAAGTAATGATGGGGTTTTTACCTTTTTCAGTTTCAGCTTTTACTTTCACTTCTTTTGGAATTTCCATGTAAATATGGTGAGAGTAGCCGAGTGTAAGGTCAAGAATTTGTCCATCGGTGGCAGCTTTGTAACCTACACCCACTAATTCTTGTTTGGTTTGGTATCCCTGAGTAACACCGGTAATCATATTGTTAACCAATGAGCGGTACAAACCGTGCATTGATTTGTGGCGTTTATGTTCAGTAGGACGTTCAACGGTAAGTATTCCGTCTTCTACCTTGATAATCATATCAGGATCTATTGATTGAGTAAGTTCTCCTTTTGGCCCTTTTACGGTTACCGAACCTTTGCTGATTTTTACATCAACTCCTGCCGGAACTGTTATGGGTGCTTTTCCTATACGTGACATGTTGTTCCCTCCTTAATGATTAATAAACAAAACATAAAACTTCACCGCCAACATTATTCACACGAGCTTCTTTATCGGTCATTACACCTTTGGAAGTGCTCACAATGGCAACGCCCATTCCGTTAATTACACGGGGCATAGTATCAACACCGGTGTATTTTCTTAAACCGGGCTTACTGATGCGCTTTAATGTGCGAATAGCAGGATTTTTTGTTACAGGATGGTACTTGAGTGCTATTTTAATAACACCTTGATGGTTGGCAACATCTTCAAACTTGTAGTTGAGGATGTAACCTTTGTCGAATAGAACTTTTGTGATTTCCTTTTTTAACTTGGAAGAAGGAATCTCAACAATGCGATGATTAGCTTTAATCGCATTTCTTAACCTGGTGAGGTAATCTGAAATTGGGTCTGTCATTTTTATTTGTTTTACGCTGCCCGGTAGTAAGTTGTTATTTGGCAACTCTTGCCGGCAAGCTTGTTAATTTATATATTTTTACCAGCTCGCTTTGGTTACTCCCGGTATTTTACCGTCAAGAGCCATTTGGCGGAACATGTTCCGGCAAAGACCAAAGTCACGGATATATCCGCGAGGACGACCTGAAAGTTTGCAACGGTTTCTTAAGCGAACAGGAGAAGCATTGCGGGGAAGCTTTTGAAGCGCGGTGTAGTCACCTGAAGCTTTTAAAGCAGCTCTTTTCTCAGCAAATCTTGCTACCAGTTTCTCTCTTTTAACCTGTCTGGCTTTGATTGATTCTTTTGCCATTGTATCTTACTTATTTTGATTTTTGAAAGGTACTCCAAATTCTTTTAACAATGACAAACATTCTTCATCAGTGCTTGCAGTTGTTACAAAAGTGATATCCATACCGGCAATACGGGTTGTTTTGTCGATGTTGATTTCAGGGAAAATGATTTGCTCAGTGATACCAAGTGTATAGTTACCACGGCCATCAAATCCTTTTTCATTCACTCCGCCAAAATCACGTACACGTGGTAAGGCAACTGAAATCAAACGATCTAAAAATTCGTACATTTTATCTCCGCGTAAAGTTACACGAGAACCGATGGGCATATTTTCTCTCAGTTTAAAGTTTGAAATAGCTTTCTTTGATTTTGTTGCTACCGCTTTCTGGCCGGCAATAATAGTCATTTCTTCAACAGCTACGTCAACAATCTTTTTGTCCGAAACAGCATCTCCAACACCTTGGTTGAGGCATATTTTGGTCAGACGGGGAACCTGCATCACATTATTGTAGTTGAATTTTTCTTTCAACGCAGGTACCACAGTACTGGTATATTTATCTTTAAGTCTGGGTGTATACATTACTTAATTACCTCCCCTGATTTTTTAGAGTATCTTACTAATTTACCATTTTCATCCAACTTGCGGCCAATACGGGTAGCGTTACCGGCATTGTCAACCACTTTTAAGTTAGAGATGTGAATAGGTGCTTCTTTTTCAATAATACCACCGTTGGGGTGCTGTGCATTGGGTTTGGTGTGACGTTTCACTATGTTCAAACCCTCTATAATGGCACGGTTGGTTTTTACAATTACCTCCAGCACGCGGCCTTTTTTGCCTTTAGATGCACCGCTGATTACCATTACGGTATCGCCTTTTTTTACGTGCAACTTGGTGGTGACTTTTTTATTATTTTCCATTTTACAATACCTCCGGAGCTAATGATACAATTTTCATGAACTGTTTTTCTCTCAATTCACGGGCAACCGGTCCGAAAATACGGGTTGCTCTTGGTTCGTCACTGGCATTGAGCAACACACATGAGTTGTCGTCAAAGCGAATGTATGATCCGTCAGATCTGCGAATTTCTTTTTTGGTACGAACGATAACTGCTTTAGAAACGGTTCCTTTTTTGATACCGCCTGAAGGCATAGCATCTTTTACCGTTACTACAATTTTATCGCCTACTGAGGCATAACGCCTGGCGGTTCCACCTAACACCCGGATACACAATACTTCACGTGCTCCGCTGTTGTCAGCTACTTTTAATCTGCTCTCCTGTTGTATCATCTTACTTAGCCCTTTCTATGATTTCAACTAAACGCCATCTTTTATCTTTACTCAGCGGGCGAGTTTCCATAATGCGCACGATGTCGTTCACATTACATTCGTTCTTCTCGTCATGAGCTTTAAACTTTGAGGTAAGCTTCACGAACTTACCGTATTTTGGGTGCTTCACCTTACGTTCAACGGCAATGGTAACGGTTTTATCCATTTTGTTACTCACCACTTTGCCGATGATTATTTTGCGGGTGTTTCTTTCTACAGCTTCCATGAATTATTTATTTATTCCTTCCAGTTGCCTTTTTCTCATTTGGGTGAGTATACGGGCAATTACTTTTTTAGTAGCCTTAATCTGGCTCGGGTTTTCAACCGGGCTAACCGTGTGGTTGAAAGTGAGCTTGTGTAAGCGCTCCTTTTCTTCTTTTAATTTTTCTCCCAACTCCTTGGTCGAGAGGTCTGATATTTCGTTGTATTTCACTCGGTCTTCTCCTTATTCTGTATAATCGGGTCTGATAACGAAACGCGTAGTTACCGGCAATTTTTGAGCGGCTAAACGCATAGCTTCTTTGGCTACTGCCATTGGAACTCCGTCAGCTTCAAACATGATGGTACCTGGCTTAATTACGGCTACAAAGTACTCAGGCGAACCTTTTCCTTTACCCATACGAACCTCGGCCGGTTTCTTGGTAATAGGTTTGTCAGGGAATATTCTGATCCAAACGTTACCTTCTCTTTTCATAAAACGGTTGATAGCAACCCTCGCAGCTTCTAACTGACGTGAGGTGATGAAGCTAGGTTCCATTGATTTGAGACCGAATGATCCGAACTCAAGGTTCTGACCACGGGTAGCGAATCCTCTGATTCTACCTTTCTGTTGCTTTCTGTATTTCTGACGTTTTGGTTGTAACATCTCAACTAATTTTCAAATGCCTGTAATTATTTTCTTCTTCCTTTTCCGCCTCTGTCGTTACGGTCGCGATCACCGCCTCTTCTTTCTCCACCTCGGCCACCCTGACCTTTAGGTGCATTACCACCTTTGTCAGCTAAACC
>DATGWX010000132.1:0-12839 GCA_035299275.1 Bacteroidia bacterium | reverse complement strand
TCACTTTTGTCTTCGTGAATATTATTAATCAGGTAGGTTTGTGCAATATGCTTTGAAAGAATATTGAACTCTCTTTCGGTCAGTTCCTTATTGATAAGCGGAAAAATAACCACTTGTTCTGAAATATTAGGATAAAAATATTTTACAATATTTTCAGCATGTTGTTCATCAAACTTCTGCATTGGCGAATCAATGAAAACAGGGAATTGAATATCACTTTCCTCCACTAGCCCTCTGAGCAAAGCGGTAGCATACATTTGTTGCTCGCCTTTACTCAACGACTCTTTTTTGATTTCTTCACCTCTGGCATTTTTCAAAATAATATCAATATCATCACCAATTATTTCAACTTCCACTTTTTTGATGAATCCTTTTTTATGAAGTAGAGTGTTTAGCCCGTTTAGAATCTGCTCTTCAAGAGATTCCTTTTTCTTGGCTTTAAACTTGGTGATAAAATCTTTTAGGTTTTGAATGTTTCTTGTGATTATGGCATCTTTTTCAAGGTTGTTTTCTGAAACTTTCAGTTTGCGTGAAAGTGTTTCAATCAATTTTCCTTTTTGAGTTTTTTCATTGGTAAATTCACCAATTTCACGATTTAATGAATCTATAGTTTCATCTATGCGGATAATTTCTTTGTCTAATTCTTCCTTGTTTTTTCTAAACTCTGCAATAATCGGGTCTTCCTGATTGGCTTCTGCATCTTTAATGCGTCTGCGGATTCCGTTCAATTCATTTTTTGTTTGGTTAAAATCTCCATTAATTCTTTTGAATGATTCCCGGAAGGATAAACGAATATTGCTCAATACAGCGAGCAGCTCATTTTTTTCGGAATCTGAAAATTCATGTATTATTCTAAAATCTTCAGGCAATACCTCTGTGTCGGAAAAGAAATGTTTACGGATTAGAGTTTTAAATGCATTTGAATAGAAATCATGCACTTGATGATCAATTGCCAGTTTATCTGGTTTCGGGATGTTCAATAAATCGGTTAAAATTTTATTGGTAACATCATTAACATTTTCGTTTTTGAATTGCGCTGCCTTATGGTTTGCTTCGTTTTCGAGTTGGCGGCTAACATCTAAAAATTTCTCTCCAGCAATTGCAAATGGGATAATGTCATATGAATCTTTGAGTTCATTCTGTAAGTCGTTTTGGCGCTTAGTTAGTCCATCTTCCTGGTCTCGTAAGTGTTGTAGCTCTTCTACAGTAATTAAGCTGCCAGCTTTGATTAATTTTTCTTGAATGTCTCGTGAATCTTTATTCTTTTCGTTTCGTTTTTCCCTTAGTTCACCAATCTTCTTATGATTTTCTTCAATTCTTGCCTCACATGTTTCAACTTCTGCTTCCAATTGTTTCAATTGCCCTTTTTCAATAGCACTTGCTGAATCTTGGCGCAGTTTGAGCTGAAGATTTTCAAGCTCAGTCTTAATACTCTCATACTTTTTAATCCCTAAGACCTCAGAATAAGCAAGGCTTAGTTTTTTTCTTTGTTCAGCTGTGTTAACCTCTGCTAAACTTACTATCTTTTCAGCATCAAAGAAGAAGAATTTAGCTATCTCAATTGGCATAATAAATTCTCTGATGAAAATCTCTTGACCAACTTCTTTAGCTAACTCACTTGGATAGCCATCAATCGTAATTTCTACTTCTTCAACTGCACTTGTATTATAATACTTTCTCTTTATTTTAATTTCCTTGCAAGGTACTTCCGGTATATTTACATCGGTGAAAGTTATTGAAACATAAAAAGTATCATCACCTTCTGATTTTGCTAACCTATTTAGTGAATTGACAATATACTTTCCATATGTACCTTGGTCAGCAATTTCTTTTTTGTAGAGGTCATCTACATCTTGCATTTGTTTGCCATATAAACACCAAACCATTGACATTAGGAAGGTAGTTTTACCAAATCCGTTTCTTCCGCTTACAACAAAGATATTTTTCTTACCCTGAGTTGTTAGGTCAATAGTGTTTCCGCCTTTGTAAATGCGGAAGTTGTGCAGTTCAATTTCTTTTATAATCATTGCTTAGGCGTTCGCGGGATTCTTTAGTTCTTCAATAAATTGATTCAAGCGGTTGTCAATGTCTGACTGCAGGCCTCTTTTACGAATCATGAGCGTTTTGGTTTTTTGTAAAGCCAAAAGGTCTTGAATTAACTCGACATCTTTTGGTTCTTGTTTGCATGACTTTTTGAGCAAGTCTGCTTCTTGTTTGATTTTTTCTTCTTGTTTGCTCATATCAATTTTTGTTTTGAAGACACGATTATAGACTTGTGAAACTTTGGTTTTAAAATAGCAATCTCTAAACCAGTAATACTGAATTAACACCATTTCTTGATGTGTTATTAGTTCAATTCCTTCTGTCTCTTCGATAGTTTTTTGTGCTTTTAGTATTCTTTTTAATATTTCAACACGGGTTTCAAATTTGTAGGGTCCCCAAAGGTTTTCAGAGATTTCTCCGTTTCGTCTGCGTTTCTCTCTCCAAACTTCAGGATTGTCTCTGGTCTCAATCAGAAAGTTTCTGATATCAGCCAAAGGCTGCATCCACTCTTCACCATTATCAATTAAACCCTCCATTGATTTATCCTTGTTTACTACAGTACATGTCCAGCAACCAAAACGGCTGTTACCGCAGCTTGGTGTTGTATCATCAATAACAAGTGGACAATCTCCACTATTGGCATTACGATAAAGAGTAACTAATTCTTTGTGATTACCTCCCCAAGGTGGTGGGACTTGATTGAGGTATTGCCAAAGTTCATTTGTTAAGACGTCTTTTATTGGTGCATATACATAAACATTTGGTAATAGATGTTTACGTAGTCTTTGGCCTTTTACTTCATGTTTTTTAATTGAGGCAGCCCGATTTGAACTTTCAGCACTTCTTGTGCCCAATAAGATTATAGCCTCTTCATTCATGGAAGCAGTTTCTTTAATAAATCGGGTTGTCGGGTCAATTTTTAAACGTTCAGTACACCAGCGGTAGAATTTATTTGGAGCGGGATAACCTAAACCAATTAGTTTGACCCAAAATGTATTTTCAAGATTGGGCATTGTTTGGTGAACTATTATTGGAAAACCGTTAAGGTTAGCTTGTTTCTGAATTCGATTTAAAGTCTTGTTTATAAATTTTACAATTCGGGGATTTTCTACCAATGTATCATTGCAAACAACGTAAATCTGCCTTGTGAGCAGGCTGGGTTCTATTTTTTTTAGTGCATTCCAAACCACCTGCAAAAGCATAGTTGAATCTTTGCCTCCACTAAATCCTATTATCCAAGGCCTAGTTGAATGCTCATCGTAGAGGTACTGGTCTATTATTTCGTTTTCTAAATGTTGTATGTTTAATGACATATTTCTCTGCTCTATCCTCGTTAGTTCATCACTGATAATGTTAGGTTTTCAATCCGCAAAGTAAGAATTTTAAGTGAAAAGCGACCGGGTTTTTCTATTGTGTAACAATTACGTTTTCGAAACGTATAATTCTTTGTTTTTGTGGTGTTTGGCTTTTGATGTGCCTCACACCCTCTCCTCATCCCGTTTCACCAGCATGAGGTAGTTGCCCTCCAGGGTAAGGTAGCCGTACTCGTAGCAAAAGTGGTACACATTGCCGGTTTTGGTGGTGTACAGGTGGGTGTGGTAATGGAAGTTAAAGCCTTTATCCAATAACTTTTGCGCGCTCACTTTTACCTTGCCTTCCTGCGGGGGTACTAGTTCCTTCAGAATGAGCCGGTTTTTGCGCAGTATGTTGTTGATGTTGCGCATAAAATTGTCGTCACTTTTTATGCGGTTGTTGTAGGCGGTGCGGCACTGGTCGTCACAAAATTTTTTATCAATGCGGCCTTTGAGGGGTGTTTCGCAAAAGAGGCAAACTTTCTCAGTCATAGGTTTAAATTTCAGGCAATTTACTAAAAATATTATCCGTGTACAAACGGGTAAAACGGGTAAACTCGTTTCTACCCGTTTTTTGTCCGATTGGCTGCGGGCGCTGGGTTCACCTTTGTATCGTCAATAAACAAGGGGCTTTAGGTAAAGCACCACACGTTAAACATATTTTTTAAACCATTTAAACAACACACGTTATGAACCACATGAACAACAACGTTCGCCTCATTGGCCGCTTAGGTATGAAGACTGCCGCTAATTACGCTAATTGACGCAGATTAAGTCAGATTTATACGGAAGACGTCACATTAAACATTAAGAATTAAAAATTCAAAATTAAGCGAAGCGCAGACCGCCACAGATTTCACAGATTGACACAGATTAATAAGAGGAATTTTCCACTACCGAAAAGCAATTCATTAAGAATTAAGCATTCAACATTAAAAATTGGTTTGCGTTCAATTTTTGAATTTGTATTTTATCCATTGCCAGAAACAAACGGGCAGATATACTAAACCAAATAAGAGCACCATGGCTTTGAACTTCATATGTATAAAGACACAGGTTGCAACCTATTCGTTGCACCTGAGCAATTACCTTAACGCAACGCATTAATATAAAAGTACGCCTGTGGAAAACAATACAGAGGAAGGATACCTCAAAGGTCGCGGGGCGCAGTACCGCTCACATAACCCTTACGATAAACTGCACGTGGTGCAGGAACATTGGGAGGGCCTGGATGAGCCATTATTGGATGGCAAAGTACCCACACAGGTGTTTATAGAGCACCCGCGCACTATAGTAAATAAGGTAGACAGTGCCGATGCAGGCATGTTGTATTCGTTAAATCCTTACCAGGGGTGTGAGCACGGCTGCATTTATTGTTATGCCCGCAACTCGCATCAGTATTGGGGCTATAGTGCAGGCCTTGACTTTGAAAGTAAAATTATGGTGAAGCCCGATGCTCCTCGTTTGCTTCGCGAGTTTTTGGATAAGCGCAGCTGGCAGTGTACGCCCATAGGTTTATCCGGTAATACAGATTGTTACCAGCCGTTGGAGAGCAAGTACCGTATAACCCGTCAGTTACTGGAAGTGTTTTTAGAGTACCGCAATCCGGTGGGCATAATTACCAAAAACCGACTCATATTACGTGACCTCGATTTGTTAAAACAACTGGCAGAAAAAAATCTGGTACACGTGATGATTACCGTTACTTCCTTAAATGAAGACCTGCGTTTAAAAATGGAACCCCGCACTGCGGCCTATGCACAGCGGTTGAAAGTGATAGAGGCCTTGGCTAAGGCCAACATTCCGGTAGGAGTGATGATTGCGCCCGTTATTCCGGGTTTAAACAGTCATGAAGTACCGGATGTAATGAAGGCAGCTGCTGATGCAGGAGCACGAATGGCGGGTTACACTGTAGTAAGATTAAACGGTAGCATACAGGAACTTTTTCGTGATTGGCTGCAGAAAAATTATCCCGACCGGTTCAATAAAGTTTGGAAACAGATTGCTGAAATGCATGGTGGCCGGGTGAACGATAGCGTTTCGGGCAGGCGCATGAAAGGGGAGGGTGCAGTAGCTGAAAGTATAGCGCAATTGTTTCGTGTTTCCAGAAGAAAGTACATGGGTGATTCGCATTACTCGTCATTAAATACAGAAACTTTTCGCAGACCATCAAAAGGTCAGTTGCCATTATTCTGAGTCAAATTCAGATTTTTCAGCGCCTTCATTAATTTTCCCTGAAGATTTTATTTCATTCATTTATCATTATATGTTAGATGAATTTAGATAATATTTTTACTGATTAATATTAAATACTTGAAAATCAAGTATAAAAATATTACGTAAATTGAATTATTTTCGACAAATAATTTGCATTTAAAATTAAAGTGATATATTCGTTCACTGATTTAGTAGATTATTTATGGAAAAAGTACTTGTTTCATTGTTTGCTTTTGTGTTGTTGTGTAGTGCTGAATTAACGGCTCAGGTTATTTCAGGGCCATCTAAACAAGGTGACACAACTCAGGTAGTGGATGAGGGAATTGCAGTTACACCATCCAGTATTCGCCTGTTTCTTCGTCCGGGTGAAACCATCACCAAAGAGATACGGGTATCCAACAAAACCAAAAAGGTGTATTCCTTTACCGTTGCTTTTAATGACTTTGAAATGGGAGATAATGGTAAGCCAAAAGCGCTTGACAGTATTTCAAAGAAGTATGCACTTTCTAAATGGGCTTTGGCATCACCTTCCTTTTTTGATATTCAACCGGGGGCAGTACAAAAAATAGTGTTAACCATTTCAATACCCGATGATGAAAGCGGCAAAGTAGCCGGCTGGACAATCATGAGCATAGATCAGGTAACTAAACGTGAACAAGTACTAACAGCAAGTACTGAGGCTAAAACAGTAGCCTTGGGTATAATACCTTCCTTCGGGTTTGGTATTTATGTGTACCAGAATCCGCCTGATGCCGGAGTACCTCAGCTGGATATTATGAGTTTTGCCAAAACATCCGATGGGAAAGACAACGAGAAACGTTTGTTGATGAACATAAAAAGTTCAGGTAATGCTATCGGGTTTTGCCAAACGTACATAGAACTTACCAATACAGCCACAGGAGAATTAGTGAAACTTCCTGTCAGAAATTTTACCATTCTGCCGGGTTTTGAACGGGCCATTTATTTCTATCTGCCCCGCACATTGCCCAAAGGAAAATACTCTGTAATAGCAGTAGTGGATTACGGCAGTAAAGAAGACATGAAAGCGGCTGAGTTAGATCTGACATTAGAATAAACAACATAAACGTCCTAATTATAAACTTTAATAACAAACAAAATGAAAACAATTAAACGAATCGCCCTTGCTTTGACTATGATGTCGGCATTGCCATCTTTTGCGCAATTGCAGGATGAAAAAAACGTGACTATCACGATGGATTTGCAGCCCATTTTGCAGCTGAACATGACTACAGCAGATCAGGTGAACTTTGTGTTTGATGATATCGGCAGCTATTATGGCGGTCTTATCAGATACGGTGCAACTACGCTCAAGGTTTCAGCTTCTGTAACCTGGGATTTGTATGCTGTGGGAACTTCAACCAACGGAACAAGCTGGGATCAACAGGTAAAATACGGATCAGCTGCTAACCCCAATGCGATTGATGCGTTACCACTTTCAGCATTGGAACTTCACCAGAGAGGTGCCAATAACTTTGATGCCAATGCTACCGGAGCGCAAACAGATTACAGTGCGCAGTTTTCACCTGCACAAACAGCTGCTGTGGGAGTTAATTCCATTTACACCAATGCCAATCCGTACATCGCTCCAACCGCTGCTGATAAATACATTCAGGGGCACAAAGGAACTGTTTCAGCTCAAGACGGTGCTCCCGGTGGAAGCTACTTAACCGCAACTACGGCTGCAGGTTCAGGTAACATCAGTGATTACATGTTTGTTATTGACTACCGCATTCTTCCGGGTCTTCCTGCGGTGTTCCCCAATGCCGGTGACAATGCCGGTACCTCACAATCACTTACTGCCGGACAGTATGCACAGCCCGGAGTATACTCAATGAACGTGAAGTATGTTTTGTTAGAAGACCAATAGGTCAGTTAATGTCCTTTCATATATATACGGTGCTTTACAACAGGGCCGGAGCAATTTTTTGCTCTGGTCCTGTTACATTTTTTATACGGTGTATTATCTCCGTTATTTTGTTGGTTCCCTTAAAAGGAATCGCTCAATGTGGCCCGCCACCGGCAAGTAATTGCCAACCTTTTCCGGCCAGTTCTATTTTACTTTCGGGAAACAACAATCATGATTTTGTATTTGACAGTTTTAGTAAATACATCAACGGTATTACTATCAGCGGAGCTACCCAGTTACGGCTTACCGTGTTGCCTAACAATGCTTCCTGCAAATGGAAACTGCGCGTGTACGTTGATAACAATCCTTCAGCAGCCACTCCGGTAAATGAATGGGAAACATTAAGTAATTATGGTGGTACAGGCACCGTGCCGCTTATTGATTTACTGGAAGTGAAAATATACAACGGGTGCAATACCCCCCTTAACAGCGGAGTGTTTCAGAACTTTACTCCCGTTAACGGTTCTTTTATTGACATTATAAAAGATATAGTGATTATACCGGCCGGCTCATGTACCTCCAATGTGAATGGTGCCGGTAGTTACCTCACCAATTACAAAGAATACAGTTTTACGATAGATTACCGCCTCAAGCCGGGATTGGTGTATAAGGCAGGCGGGTACCAGTTATCCTTAAGGTTTTGTTTGGTTGAAGATGTATAGTCTTATGCGTAAGCATACTCTTCCTCGTATACATAACAGGGTCATAACACTGGCCATGGTGGTACTGCTGTTTTTTGTTTTTAATAAGGCGGTGGCACAAAGTGCCGTTTCCATTTCGCCCAAACTAAAAGCCATAGAAATGAAGGAGCTTACCATTGTAAGCAATGTGTTGTTGCTAAAGAATGAGGGAGCCATTCCTGTAGTCATTAGTCTGGAAGCAACCATGCCCGTTGGCTGGAGAATACTCAGCAATAAAGTTCAATACACCATTGCGGCAAAGGATTCACTTTTTGTGCCTTTTCGCATTATTCCCAAAGGCCCGTTGAAAGGAAATACAGAGTACCTTATTGATGTGATTGCCTACAACCAAAACAGAACACGTATGGCCTCCGCAGGTTTTTCAGTGCTGGTGATTAAAAAGACAGACTGGTCATTAACCGTGGAACCTTCCAACAGAATATATTTTTTGAATAACTCACGCAGTACTGATTTTACGGTAAGGTACAATAACAATGGAGATGATGATGAAATGGTGCTTACCTCATTTAAGCAACAGGATAAATCCATTTCCATTACGGACAGTGCCGGTAACAGACTGGAAAATTTCAGGGGAATTTTTAACCTGCGCGCACGGGCAGATACGCAACTTACTTTTCATGTTTCCTTTGCTGAACGTAAAAACAGTTCGCGCAGAATTGACCTCGATAATCATCTGCCCAACAATACTACGGAGGAAGAGAAACGTTTCCCGCTGTTTCTGCAATCAACCGAAGCGGGCAGCAGGCAGGATGCCGGGGCGTTTCGTAAAAATGAAAAGATAGAGTTCATTAAACTTACCAGTCAGAAAAAAGTTAATCCTTTTTCCAATAACGGACTTCCCCTCATTATGGAATCCAATGTGTTTAATATTTTGGGTGAACAGCCCATGATGTTTACCAACTTTAGAGGGAACACTTTGCTGGCCAACAACGCTAATTTGTTTTATTACACACAAAACAGCTACTCTAGTTATTTCACTACGCCTGATTATTGGAGAAGTGTATCGTACTATGTAGGTTACTTTCATGAAAAGGGTGACTTGCAGATAGGTGACATGAGTGGTTCCAGCACTCCCGGTTTTCAAAGTTTTGGCAGAGGAATGAAAGGCAGTTACAGCATTACCGGAAAACACAATGTAGGTGGCTTTGTGTTAAAATCTCCCCGTTTAATGGATGATAAAGGGATTGTTTCTTACGGTACGAATTACCGCTATTCATTCAGCCGTTCAGCCTATGCATTTTTTCAGGCAAGTCGTTCTGAGAACGATTTCAGCGGAACTTCGAGTAATTTTTTTACAGGCAGCACCCGCTTCACCTTTCTCAAAACTCAGGGAATTACACTGGGCGGAGGAACCAGTGTGCGTAACAAAGAAATAAACGGATTAAAACGAAACGGTTCCTATGTGAATGTGAACTATTCAGGTCTGTTTTTGAAAAATAAACTGTCGACTGAACTGCGCATGAGTAACCTTTCGAAATCATTCGGAGAAAATGGTTCAGGAAGGTTTTACATGTACCACCAAACAGGTTTTGTTTTGAATCCTCAGGTGAGCTTTACGCTTATCAATAACTACACGCAGATGAATGCTGCGGCTAATTCCAACTTCAACTATTTTAATAACCAGTTGTTTGTTCACCTCAAACAAAAGAGCGGAGTGTTTATTCCCAGTGTATTCTACAATACCCAAAGTAATTTTGGTTTAAGAAGGCATTATAAAGGACTAGGTTTCGACTACAACTATTTTAAAATGCTCACTAACCTTAAAGTGTCCACATCGCTGCGATTAGGATACAATACACTTATTGACCATCCTGATATTCCTGCTTTTTTCTCTGCTCAGGCTAATTTGCTTACGCAGTACAAAACTATAAGTTTTAATGCCCGCTATTTTTACGGCCCTACCATTGTACGCAATGTGGATGACATCAAAGGGATGAGAAAATATCCGCAAACATTTTTCGCCTCATTTCAACACCAGTTGGTATTTCCAAAAGAGTATTTTGTGTTGCACAATAACCTGAACTATTCCTATTACAACCAGTTTTACAGCCATACATTCGGTTACTTTCCCGAGTTGTATCTTTTTACATCAAACGGCTGGAGATTCAGAACTGGCGTGGGGTTTTCTGTTAATGTAAGCAACCCAAGAAAAGCACTGGAGTTGCAAAATCCGGGGCAAATACCTACTGATCCTGACGGGCAATCATCTGTTATTACCACCAATATTAACGTGCAGTTCGGGTTAAGAAAAGAGTTTGGTATCCCGTTGCCCTACCGGCTTACTAAAAGAAAATACGTAACTGTAAGTTACCATTGTTTTATTGATGTTAACGGTAATCGCATCAAAGATAAAACGGAACCTGAGCTCGAGAATATTGTTATTCGCACAGGCGATGAAGAGATCATGAGCAATACGTTCGGATTTGCTGAGTTGGAAAATATGGCGATTGGCATGTATCATTTCAGTGTAATAAATCTGAGCGAATACAAGAGTTATTTTCCGGCCATACCTGACAGTATTTTGCTGGACAGAACAAAAGAAGTAGCCATTCCTTTTGTAAAAGGGTCTAAAATATCGGGGCAGATATACCTGCAGCGGGAGCGATTTGCAGTTGATGCAGATGTTGTCATTGACCTTTCACGCATTATGATTACCGCAAAAGATACGGCCGGAAATGTATACCGAACCATTACCCGCTATGACGGCACTTTTGAGTTGTATGTACCCAATACGCATTACGTTATTACATTGGATGCAGGGGTGTGGGGTAACCAGTTTACGATATTAAATAACCATCTGGAACTAGACCTGAATCCGCGATCGGATAATGTATTTATTTCATTTCAGGTGGCTGAGCGGCAACGGAAGCTGGAGATAAAGAAGTTTTAGCAAAAGGGATGAAGTGTTATTATCGGAGTGAATCTCCTTAGTTGTCTCATCGGCTGTATTGATATTTTTTTTGATTGTAAAATTATTGTACTAACTTTATAATACAGAATTAAACCTCACTATGCTAAAAATTACTACACTTCTTTTGTTTTTGACGCTTGCCGTAAGCGGTATTACCGCACAAGCTCAAACTCCTGATCCCATTACCCGAAAGAATCTGGATGCCATTAAGCCACCGGCTTCTTTTGATGGTGTTCATACTGAACGTTTGTGGGGCGACACACTGGTCACCAGTTTTTTGATGTTTATTAAAGGAAAACTTGCCGTGCACTACCACGATGAACACAGCGAACATGTGTATGTGTTAGACGGCACGGCTGAGATGACTATGGATGGCAAAAAGTTCACTATTAAAAAAGGTGATTTCATTTTTATCCCTATGGGTGCCCGCCACAGCGTGAGTGTCACCTCTCCACAACCCCTTAAGATTATTTCCATACAAGCCCCGTGGTTTGATGGCCGCGACAGGATTGTAGTGAAGTAGTATGAGTTGAAGAGACGGTTGTCTTTAGATTCATCTATCTTTGAATAATGGACTATGAAAGTCCATGGTTAACCATTGACCTATGGAAAAGAGATTCAATTATGAAACAGTAAGTGAGGCAGTAAACGACCTCATTAAAAGAGGCTACACCACTGACTTTAGTATTCACACAGAAAAGGATTGCCTCATTTGCCACAACACCTCTACTCAACTTTCGCCTGAGGAATTTGAGATAGATGAAACCTATCGTTTTGAAGGCAGCACGGATCCCGGAGATGAGATGATAGTGTTCGCTGTTTCATCACCGCGGTACAACATTAAAGGTGTGGTGGTAAATGCCTATGGCATATATTCCGATTCAGGGGCCTCAAAAATTGTGGAGCGGTTAAGCAATCACTTATCCGGAAATAAATAAAAAAAGTCGCTTTGCTTTGAGCAGCGGTGAATTTTACTTCACCACTTCCACCTGATTTTTCAGGATATCGTTCATGGTTTCACGTTCACGAATAAGGTGCGCTTTGCCTTGGTAAATCATTACCTCAGCCGGGCGGTAGCGTGCATTGTAATTGGATGACATAGTAAACCCGTAAGCCCCTGCATTTTTGAAACAAAGGATATCTCCCTCACTTACCTCATTCAATTTACGATCCCAGCCAAAAGTATCTGTTTCACAAATGTACCCTACCACCGTGTACACACGTGGAGTGCCGTTGGGGTTGGAGATGTTAACGATGTGGTGGTAGGCATCATAAAACATGGGCCGTATCAGGTGATTTTGTCCGGAGTCAACACCTACAAATACAGTAGCTGTAGTTTGTTTAATCACATTGGTTTTTACCAAAAAATAGCCGGCTTCACTCACCAAAAACTTGCCCGGTTCAAACCACAATTCCAGTTCGTGGCCGTATTCGGCACAGAACTGTTTGAAGTTTTTAGCAATGGCAGCGCCCAGTTCTTCCACGTTGGTGGTTATGTCACCTTCTTTGTAAGCTACCTTAAATCCGCTTCCGAAATCAATAAACTCCAGATCTGGAAAATCCTTAGCACAATCAAAAAGAATATCGGCTCCTTGCAAAAACACACCGGAGTCAAGTATATCAGAACCTGTGTGCATGTGCAATCCGTTTACACGTATGTTGGTTGATTTTACCACACGCAACACATG
>DATGWX010000131.1:0-8515 GCA_035299275.1 Bacteroidia bacterium | reverse complement strand
TTAAAGCAAAGGTGGTTAAACTACCTTTTATTCAGAAGTAATTTTTTAACGGAGACTTAACCACCTGCAGATGTATAACCTTGACGTAGTGTTAACACCCGCCATGTTACCACTCTACCAGATAGAGGGTAAAATTGTGGTGGTGATAGATATACTGCGGGCAACATCATCCATGTGTGTGGCTTTTGAAACAGGTGTGGAGGCCATTCTTCCGGTAAGCACGCCCGAAGAATGTGCCACTTACCAGTTCAAAGGTTTTGTATGTGCCGCTGAGCGTGACGGCATGGTGGTGGAAGGGTTTGACATAGGAAATTCTCCCTTCAGTTACCTGGATGAAAAGCTCAAGGGTAAAAAACTGGCGATTACCACCACCAACGGTACGTATGCCATACAACATGCCCGGCATGCTCACCAACTGGTGATAGGTTCATTTTTGAATCTGAAATCTTTGTGCGAATGGCTCATCACGCAAAACCGCGATGTAGTGTTGTTGTGTGCCGGCTGGAAAAACAAATTTAATTTAGAAGATACCCTTTTTGCCGGTGCCGTGGCCTGGCATACGCATGAACATTTTGCTACCATGAGTGATGCGGCCATTGCCGCTCAGGACTTATATGAGTTAGCAAAAGTTGATTTGTACAAGTACATACTCAAATCATCGCATGCACACCGTTTTAAAGCACTGCACATTGAACGTGACATAGAGTTTTGCATGCAGCAAAGTATATACAGTTCCATCCCCGTTTTAGAGGGCGATTACCTCGTGAAAATGGAACTGCCGGGAAGGGCTTAAATGCCTTGTATTAACTTCAAAGGCAGCTGTTCGCTTAATGGTGAAAGTAGTGTTTTTCTTACATAAAGCCCTGAAAGGGCGCTCTATAAAATGCGAGGGGTATAGCCCCTCGGTGAGGAAGTTGAGCATAGATATAAAAATTTTAAGAATTTCTACAAGACCTTCTTAATTTTGATATCATAAACCAGTTTTTGTTTAGAAGATATTTAAGTTTTAGAATTAACTCCGACAATATGCTTAAGATATGGAAACCAGAAGATGTTCTAGATTTTGGAAAAAATAGTGGATTTACTCTAAAAGAAGTGTATCAATTTCAACCAAACTACATTGTTTGGCTAATCTTTAATAAAGAGAATTTTGCAATTGATTTTCAAAGCTTTAAGTTATTGCCTACACCAACCCCTTTTAGTGTTGGGGCTGTTAATGGTAGTGAAGAAATGCGAAAGATAAAGGGAGTTAAAGAAATGTTAAGAAAAGCTGACAACTCAAATATGCATGTCAATGTTAGCGACATAAAAGACTTTTTTGTAAATGAAAAAGTTCCTAAAACGCAACAAAAATTCTATTTCACTAATGAAGTAATTGAAGTCAACAAGAGAAAATGTGAACTTTTCAAAAATACTAATCATCGGAGTGTATAATTTTAGCTGTACAGATTATGCATAGCAGTGGCCTAAAGTAAATTTAATATTACATATATGTCGTTTTTTATCAATATACATCTCTTTTTAATTTTATCTAACTGTTCTATTAACGCCAATAATCAAAAGAGAATATCTTTCCAGAAAGCATACTTAGGAATGCCATTTGTTGAATTTAACCGTGCGTTCCCAAATAACAAGTTAAGTAAGATTAGTGATTTTGAAAAGGTACTTGATAGGGATATTGCTAGTTGCGACTTCTATAAAGCAAACTCTATTACAAAGTCAAAAAATAGATTCACATTAGGGGCATATTTTTACAAACAGAAGCTTGTTAAATTTAGTGTCAAATACATAGACATAGTTAGTTATGATATAGTGTTAAGGCAGCTTGAAAATAAATATGGAAAAGCAAAAGTTATATCAAACACTATAGAAAAAAGGGAATATGTAATTGAAGATGTGGATTTTTCAATAACTTTTACAGATTATACTCAACGGAAAATTGGAATATCAACCGAGAGACTATCATTAACTTTTTTAGATAAACGAATCTACTCACAAATTAGAAAAGATGAAAAAAAAGGGCATCAAGAACTAATCGAGTAAATTGTATATACCCAAGTTATAAAAAATTCTTTGCATATAAGAGTTCCTGAGACGGCACTCTTTTCAGATTATAGTTCTCTTTCTTCTGATGGCATTGTGAAAATGCGGGGATAGAAAACCTCACTGTGAAAATAAACACAAGAGGTGTTTCGTAGTGATACGTAACAAAGCGAAAGGTATCTATTCATCATTAAGGATCTTGATAATGTAATCAATTAATTCAATTGCAGTTCTTTGTTTCATCCCTTCACTAAGTGAGTTTTTTAGTTCTATGAATTCCAATCTTTTCGTACCTTTTGTAATTAATGCATCAAGAATTTGATTTAAAGCCCAAAGTCCCTTTTCATTTGTTACAGGGATAAAGAATGAATCATATCTACTATGGTTAGCTATATTGTCTGGTCCTCCGTGTTTGCCACAATCAAACGCATACCTTGCTAACCCTTCATATCTCATTGAGGGGTTGCGGTCTTCCTGATTTAGTATATAAGTCATTATAATATAGTTAGAGTTTTGCAATAATA
Source organism: Bacteroidia bacterium (assembly GCA_035299275.1). Classification (GTDB taxonomy): domain Bacteria; phylum Bacteroidota; class Bacteroidia; order UKL13-3; family UKL13-3; genus JAGPCK01. The sequence continues at coordinate 5,948 of DATGWX010000131.1, read as the reverse complement.
AGGCAAACCTTACCTTACTTCAACTTCTCATTTTCCTGATGCCTTGTTGCATCACGTTTAGTTTTTTTTTCTAAGTTTTTTTGAAGGGCATCCGTAAGGTCAACACCCGTTTGGTTGGCTAAGCACAGCAGCACCCACAATACATCCGCCATTTCATCGGCCAGGTTTACATCTTTATCGCTGGCCTTAAAAGATTGCTCCCCGTATTGGCGGGCCATTATACGTGCTACTTCACCCACTTCTTCCATTAAAATAGCGGTGTTGGTGAGTTCATTAAAATAACGCACTCCGGTAGTTTTTATCCATTGGTCAACCGTTTGCTGGGCTTCCTGTATAGTCATATTCTTTGCAATTAATTCACTTAAACACTTACTTACCTAAATACATAAACACATTCGTACCTAAACACATTTACTCTTTATTTTTCGTATCCATCAAAATAGTTACCGGTCCGTCATTAATCAGTTCCACCTGCATATCCGCACCAAATTTTCCTGTGGCAATAGTTTTGTTCAGTTCTTTTTCCAGCAGGGCAATGAGTTGTTCGTACAAGGGGATAGCCTTTTCCGGTCGGGCTGCTTTGATGTAAGAAGGGCGGTTGCCTTTTTTGGTAGAAGCATGCAAGGTAAACTGGCTCACCAAAAGAATTTCTCCGTTGGTGTCTTTGATGCTTTTGTTCATTACGCCTTGCTCATCGGAAAAAATGCGCAGGTTACTTATTTTACTGCACAACCATTCGGCATCTTCGAGCGTATCTGCTTCTTCTATACCCACCAGTATCATCAACCCGTTTTGAATAGAGGAGTATACTTTTTCTTCTATACTCACTGCAGCTTTTTTTACCCGTTGAATAACTACCCGCATGTATTAAAAATTAATGGTGGATGTCTTCGTTGCGAAGCATGCTCAGGTAATTGATGTAACGCTCCTCATCAATATGTCCTTCTTCCAGTGCACGCAAAACGGCACACCCCGGCTCGTTCAAGTGTTTGCAATTGTTGAAGCGGCACTCGTTAATCAGTTCGCGCATTTCAGGGAAATAATGGGAGAGTTCCTGCTCTTTAATATCTACCAATCCCAGGTCTTTTATACCGGGTGTGTCAATAATAAATGTCCTGGGTAACAGTTCAAACATCTCAGCAAACGTGGTGGTGTGCATCCCCTTTTCTGAGTAGTTGGAAACAGCTCCTACGCGTTGCGCAATTTCCGGATTGATGCAATTAATCAGTGATGATTTACCTACACCGGAATGGCCGGCCAGCAAAGTAGTTTTATCTTTTAATACCTGCCGGAACTCATCAATACCTATGCGTTTTGCGGCAGAGGTGCGCAACGTTTTATAGCCTAAGGATTGGTACAACTTTTCATACTGCGCTAAAATGGTGAGTGCCTCTTCTCCGTATAAATCAATTTTATTGAATACAATGGTAACAGGAATATGATAAGCCTCGGCAGTTACCAGAAAACGGTCCATAAATCCTGAACTGGTACGCGGGAAAAAGAGCGTTACAATAAGCATTGCCTGATCCATGTTTGCGGCCAGTACCTGCGTTTGTTTAGAGAGGTTATTCGATTTGCGAATGATGTAATTGTGCCGGTCGGTAAGTTTTATAATCACTCCGGTTTCTTCATCGGGTTCCTGTTCCACGGTTACTTTGTCACCTACTGCAATGGGGTTAGTGTGCTTAATACCGTCTAACCGAAACTTACCTTTTAAGCGGCACTCCATCTGTTGTCCGTTTTCGAATAAAACGGTGTACCAGCTTCCGGTTGATTTGGTTACAACTCCCTGCATCATGAGCCGGCCAGCTTATATCCTATAAATAGCACAGCAATGCCGGCCACATTACTCAACGTAACATAGCTAAAAGCGGTTAAGTATTGTTTTGCCTGAAAGAGTTGAAAGGTTTCCAGCCCGAAGGCTGAAAAAGTAGTGAAGCCGCCAAGAATGCCTGTGATTAGAAAAAAACGAAGTGAGGGGTCAAGAATTTGTTTTTGCATAAGTGCCCATACCAAACCAATAAGCAGACATCCCGCTACATTAATGCTGAACGTATGCCATGGAAACTGCGGTGCTTCACGCACACCCATCCACTGCGATACACCATACCGGGCAACAGATCCCAAGGCACCTCCAAGTGCCACCCATAGCAACTGATTCATGCTGCTAAGATAAGTTTTTCACACGATTTCAAGGTTAGTAATGAATCATTCCTTCCTGTTCATCGCCAACTGAAATATGCTCCGCGTTCAGGTAGCGCAAGCCGCTTATGTAACACAGCAGTGAATCGAAATGGTGCCAGGTGCCTAATTCTTTTATGTTCAGATTGAGTTTGTACATTTCACTCAACTCTTGAGCAAATGGGGCTAATTGTGTATTTACTTCTTTGTAACCCCGTTCTTTCAATTTTAAATGTTTTGCCAAAGCAGCAGGATAGACCTCAATAACCTCTTTTCCCGACTGATTTAACCGGTGTTTAAGTTGCATGGCTCTTGCAGTTAACCCTCCAAGAAAAAGTGGTGACATGGCCCTAAGCATTTTGTCAGCTTTGCGGTAAAAATAATCTTCAGAAGCTGAAGGGTTTTTGTATGCAGCGGGTAAAGAAAGCGGGGCATCAAGGCAAATAAGTGAGATGCCGGAGGAGACGAAGAAATCACGCAACATCTCATCAGCATCTTGTTTTTTGGCAGATGCAAGGAAGTTGATTTTTCCGCTTTCAGATGCATAACAAATAACCGTAGTGCCAGCTAGCTTACTGCCAAAGTCAACACCCGCGTGTATCAGCTTTTCTTTTTGCATGTGTGGCTGCAATATTTTACTTCGTTCCATACCTTTTCCCATTTCTTGCGCCAGGTAAAAGGGCGGTTGCAATAAGCACAAATTTTTTGTGGCAGATGTTCTTTTTTTATGCCTCTCATAAAAGAATTATGCTTTTAACACGCAATGAACGAAATTTGTTTAGCATGAATGCAAACATATCAGCGGTATTGGATTTAGGAACCAACACATTTCACCTGTTGGTGGTAGAGTGCAGCAGTGAAGGAGTAAAGCCGTTATCACGCTTACAAATACCGGTTAAACTGGGCGAGGGTGGTATCAATAAAGGATTCATTGAGAAAGCAGCTTACCAAAGAGGGCAGAGTGCATTGCTCATTTTTGCTCATGAACTCAAAAAATATGCGGTAAATAGTGTTAAAGCATTTGCTACATCAGCCATACGTGATGCATCGAACGGGCCGGAGTTTATAGAGGAAGTAAAGACTAAAACAGGGATTGAGATAGGTACAATAACGGGAGAGGAAGAAGCCGTTTTTATTTGTGAAGGTGTAAGGCACTCACTGCCTTTTACGGAGGAGCCTTATCTTATTATGGATATTGGCGGTGGCAGTGTAGAGTTTATCATTGCTAACAAGCACACACTTTTTTGGAAACACAGTTACCGTTTAGGTGCAGCCCGGTTGATAGAAAAATACCATCGGCAGGACCCGATGGGGTCTGATGAAAAATCAGAACTTTATAAGCATGTAACAGAGGAGTTGAGTGTGTTGTGGGAAAAATTAGAAGAGCATAAAGTGACAATGTTGATAGGTTCTGCAGGTTCGTTTGAATCCGTAGTGGATTTAATCGCAGAACTCACCAACAAAGAGTGTAATGTTTTTTCAGAACACAGCAAAGAAGTGGAGTTGGCAGATTATTTTAAGATTCACAAGGTACTTTTGGCATCAACCACAGCAGAACGTAAACAAATGAAAGGACTGGCTGATTTCAGGGTAGAAATGATGGTAGCTGCCAGTTGTCTTATCGATATTGTTTTGACACAATCATCCATTAATCGGATGATTGCTTCTTCTTACTCACTTAAAGAAGGCATTGTGTACTCAATGTTGTAGTGTTTGATCAGAAATTTTTCAATTCTTCATTTACTCTGCTCACAGGCAATCCCATTACATTGTAAAAACAACCGTTTATTTTTTCTACAGCGGTGTAGCCAAACCAATCCTGTATGCCGTAACTACCTGCTTTATCAAAAGGATGATAATGGTTGATGTAATGCAGAATGTCTTCATCTGTTAAGTTTTTGCAGGTTACTTCTGTACGCTCATAAAATGAATGCGTTTTATTTTTACTGCGCAGGCAAACTCCGGTATACACTTCATGGGTTTTACCGCAAATGGTGCGTAACATGCGAAAGGCATCTTCAGCATCTTCAGGCTTGTTGAGCACATGGTCATTTACCCATACAATTGTGTCGGCTGTCAGCAATATTTCATCATTTAGTTCACCCGGAAAATGCAGTGCTTTTTTCTTAGCTAAATAAACCGCAATCTCTTGTGCTTTTAAATCTTCAGGAAAGCTTTCATCTACCTCGTATGTATGAATATCATAATCCAGTTCAAGACCCTTGATAAGCTCTTGTCTGCGGGGTGATTTGGAGGCGAGGATAATTCTGGGTTTGTTCATCACAGTTCAATTTTAAATTTTTTGCTGAGTTCTTTCAGGTCCTTCACCACATTTTCGTTGAGTGGTATGCCGGAATGTTTACGTTCCTCAGCAATAATAAACTCAGGTTCTCCTGGAATCAGCACACGTTCGGCACCAGCAATGGTGGGTGCTTTTTTAAAGCGTTGAATCCAATTATCCATGTGTTGTTTAAATTCTGAAGCAGGGCGAAAAGCATCAATGCGCATGGCACCTACAAAATGTCCGAGGCCTTTGCCCGGCTGGTTGGGTAAGGGGTCAAGAAAAGCAACAAACGGAGGCACCCAAGGGCCATAGTTGGCACCACCTGTTACTGCACAAAGTATGTCAACTAATGCACCCAAGCCATAACCCTTGTGTCCTGCGGCATCATGCGAACTGCCCAACGGTAAAAGTGCACCGCCACTTTTTAGAGCATTGGCATCAGTACTGTCATTTCCTTCTTTGTCTTGCACCCATCCCAATGGAATAGATTTTCCTTCACGTTGGGCTATTTCAAGTTTACCGTTGGCCGCTGATGAAGTAGCCATGTCCAATACAAAAGGTAGTTCGTTTAAGGCAGGTATAGCCACACTGATGGGGTTAGTGCCCAGCAACCTTTCTTTACTGAAGGTTGGTGCAACAAGCGGGCTGGCATTGGTCATGGCAAAGCCAATCATATCATGCTCCAAAGCCATCATGCTGTGAAATCCGGCAATGCCAAAATGATTGGAGTTCATTACACTCACCCAGCCACTGCCACATTGTTTTGCTTTTTCTATGGCGATTTTCATGGCAAATGGAGCAGAAATTAATCCTAAGGCAGCATCTGCATTAACGGTTGCCGTTGATGGCGTTTCATGAATTACTTTGATATCGGGTTGTGCGTTTACCCGTTGTTTTTCCCACAAGCGCACATAACCTGAAAGTCGCGCTACACCGTGTGAGTCAATGCCGCGTAAGTCAGCTGCCAGTAATACGTCCGCTGCCAGTTGAGCATGTGCATCGCTGTGGCCCATGTGGAGCATTACAGACTTGGTAAAAGCACTTAATTGCTCTTTTGTAAATACCTCTAAATGATTCATGATGCAAATGTAAAGTGAACGTCAGAATATATGTGTGGGAAAAGGCATAACAGTTTTACTTATTCATTGTGAAAAGTAAAAATCTCTTACACCCGAATTCAGTAGTAAAGTGAAAAGAGCAAAACGTTATTGTATTCCCTTAGCCAGCAGCTCAGCCAGATGAAGAACCTGTATACTCAGATTGTTCTTTTTGATATAAGCATCCAGATGCATGAGGCAACTGTAATCAGTGGATACAATGTACTCAGCTCCGGTTGCTAAGGCATGTTCAACTTTTTGCTGTCCCATGGATACAGACAGCGGTTCGTATTTGAAAGAGAATGTGCCGCCAAATCCACAGCAGGTTTCAGTATCCTGCATTTCAATCAGGTGTAGTCCTTTTATGTTGTTGAGTAACACCCGTG
>DATGWX010000130.1:0-6555 GCA_035299275.1 Bacteroidia bacterium | reverse complement strand
GTGCTGAATGACTAAGAAATTATAAATTGCATTCTATACAAAAGCCTCGCAGATGCGGGGCTTTTTTTATGCTGTTTCAACTTCCTTTTTGGGGAATATAAAAGATGCCACAATGCTTACGAGTAGAATTGACAAAACTATAAACAACGAGTGCAGGGTAGTAAAACCAACGTGGTGCAACCAATCGTGCACAATCATTTTAAGGCCGATGAAGGTGAGCAATACCGCCAATCCTGTTTTGAGGTAATGAAACAAGTGCATTACTTTGGTGATAAGGAAAAACAGCGAACGCAAACCAATGATGGCAAAAATATTGGAGAAGAAAATTATGTACGGGTCTGCCGTGATGGAGAATACTGCGGGCACTGAATCAACTGCAAAAATCAAATCGGTAAATTCAATTACCATCAACACAATAAACAAGGGAGTTAACAACCATTTGCCTCCCTTTTTAACAATAAAGTGGTGCGACACATACTTGGGAAATACACTAAAGTTTTTGGCAAAGAACTTTACTATGGGGTGTGTTTGCGGGTCGATGTTTTCATCGTCTTCTTTGCTCATAAACATTTTCACTCCGGTAAAAATGAGCAAGGCCCCGAAAAAATAAAATATCCAACTGAACGATTGTACCAAAGCTGAACCGGAGAAAATAAACAAACAGCGCATGACTATAGCGCCCAATATACCCCAGAACAATACCCGCTTGTGGTAACGCTCAGCCACGCCAAAGGAGGAGAAAATAAGAATGATAACAAAAATATTGTCTACTGAAAGGGCATATTCTATGAGATAACCGGTAATAAACTCAAGCGCCAGGTTTTTGCGGTACAGCTCCACACTCATCTCATAGTTGCCCGGAATGAGGTTAACTACTTTAGCATATTTTTCAACTACAGCCTGCAGAGAAGCATAATCTGTAATGCCATGAATACGCTCTCCGAATTGATTAATGAAAACATAAAAACCCAAAGCACAACTTACCCATACAAAGGTCCAGATGAGGGCCTCGCGCAAACTCATTTTTTTATCACGTTTGGATAACAGACCTAAATCTATTGCCAACACCGCAATAATGAAAAGGATGAATAAGGACAAATAAAGGATTTCGCTGCTCAAAATATGCCTGAAGGTTTGCAGGTGCAAAGGTAAGGCAAAACCTGTTATTATTTATGGGTGGGGCAACTACCTGTTTTTAAGCAGTTGCAGGATTGGTGTTGACGAAATGCTAATCTCACAAACCATTGATAGTAACATTGTAGCTTATACCTTTAAGCAGCCTCGGAATGCCCGCGCGGCATAATAGGATTGCGCTCCGTTGTGGTACACAAACACCTGACCGTAGCGAAAATCAGCAAACAGGGCACCACCCAATGCTCTGATGGCCTGTGGGGTTTTTATCCAGCTGGATGTTTTGGTATCGAATTTCTCCAGTTGCTGTAACTCGCGGTATTGCTCTTCGTTTAATAGTTCAATGCCCATAGCAGCGGCCATATCCATTGCATTATTTGCCGGCTGGTGTTCTTTTCTTGATTCCAGCCCTTCGCGGTCATAACAAACACTTCTGCGCCCCTTGGGACTTTCTGCGGCACAATCATAAAAAATATATTCACCCGTTTTTTTATCCATGCCCACCACATCAGGCTCCCCACCGGTTTGTTCCATTTCATTCAACGACCACAGTTTTTCTGTAGCTGTTTCCAACCTGGCCTGCACTTTAGCCCACTCTATACCCTTGTGGCGGTGTTTGTTTTTTTCAAAACGGGCCTTTAATACACTTAGCAGTTCTTTACGTTGCGCTGCTGACAGTTCCTTTTTATTTCCTTTTGCCATAAGCTGTTTGATCTTTTATATTTTTTTGAAATGGGCAGTTAACTCATTTTTTAATGATAAAGTTCTCTGTTTTTTTATCTATGGAACTAAGATAAATGACTTCACCTATAACATCCAAATTGTAAAATTCAGTTTATGCAAGTGCCCCTTATTACTTCTTAATATAAGGCCGCGTAATAATACGAATCGCTCTTTGGTAGCTCATGTAGTTCCACATCCAGTTAACAAACACCACCAGCCGGTTACGAAAACCCACCAGCAACATCAGGTGCAAAAACATCCAACCCAACCAGGCTATTAACCCTTGCGTACGTGTTCCAAATATTTCCATCACGGCTTTATGTCGGCCAACGGTGGCCATGGTGCCGGGGTCAAAATAACGGAAAGGCAACAAGGTCTGTTTACGACTCATGCGCAGAAAATTTTTACCCAAATGCTTCGCTTGTTGTTGGGCCGGGGTGGCAATCATGGCATGTCCGTTAGGGAACTTGGGGTCACCTTGCATCAGAGCCACATCACCCAGTGCATAAATGTTAACGTATGCTTCGAGTTTGTTGTGTTCGTCCACCACATAACGTCCTGCCCTGCCCGTTGTAGTAAAGGGCAAACCAGGCAATCCTTTGGCCTTCACTCCTGCTGCCCACACTACAGTTTCGGTATCGAGAACCTGTCCGTTGCTGAGGGTGAGTTGTTGCCCGTTATACGAGGTTACGGAGGTGTTGAGCTGTACCTGCACACCCATGTCGGTTAAGAAACGTAATGCTGCAGCCGAGGAGTCTTCTGACATAGCAGCCAGCAATCGTGGGGCGGCTTCTATCAAATGCACCTGCATGTGCGAGGCATCGAGTTCTTTGTAATCAGCCGGCAAAACGTTCTTTTTCATCTCTGCCAATGCGCCTGAGGTTTCTACTCCCGTGGGACCACCTCCTACCACAACAAAGTTGAGTACCTTTTTTTCTTCAGGTGTATTTTTGAGTGTAATAGCTTTTTCAAACTCCTGTAAAATGGCACTGCGTAAATCCAACGCATCGGGAATGGATTTAAGTTGCAGCGTGTGTTGCTCCAGTTGCGCGTTGCCGAAAAAATTGGTTTGTGCGCCTGTGGCAATAACGAGATAATCGTAAGTAAAAACTCCGATGGAAGTGTCGAGCAGGTTTTGTTCGGGTTTCACTTCTTTTACCTCGGCCATTCGAAAAGCAATGTTGGGAAAGCGGGACACCAGTTTGCGCAAAGGATACGCAATACCATCGGGCCCCACACCACCCGCTGCCACCTGATACAACATAGGTTGAAAGGCGTGGTAATTGTTTTTATCAAAAAGGGTAACGCGGTAAGGTTGGTTGTTGAGCGCTTTTACCAGTTCTAGACCGGCAAAGCCACCTCCCACAATGATGATGTGTGGCAGGGTTTCGTCAAAATACGAATACGACATAGGTTACGGAAATTTTATTTCCGGGTGCAAAGTTGAGTATGTTCTTTGGCAACACCATGAAAAGAATGAAATTTATTTTTGAGGTGTTAAAAGTGATTGTTGAAGAGTTAAGGGTTTGTGCTGTAGGACTGCATCCTTCGCACCGGTTAGACCGCCCTTTCAGGGCTTTGGACAATTACTAATGGCTGATAATATCGCTTTTTTTGAGTTCAATAATTTTAGCATACTTTGATAGTCGAGCCAAATCCATTTTTGATTTATCACCATAAATGGTGATGATGATGGGTCGGTTTTTAATGTATTGCTCATAAAATTTCACCACTGCATCAAAAGTTACGTGGTCATACTCAGGATAAACGGCTTTCATAATGGAAGAAGTATCTCCCAATTGTCTACCGTATTCAATATTACCTGATATGTATCTAAATGCCGGATAATAAGCAGCAGCGCCTTTTTTCAAAGAAGTCTTAATGTCTTCCATTCGCTCAGGTTTGCGGGGCATGTGATTAATCAAACTATCCATAATTACAATGGACTCGTTGGTTTTATCGGCCTGGCAACCTATGTAAGAATAGAAATAAGCAGATTTGTTGATTCTTGAATTAGCAAACCAACCGTATGTAGAATAGGCCAGTGAACGGTACTCGCGAATTTCCTGCATAATGAGCCCGGAAAATCCACCATCCATGTATTCATTAAATGCATAAATACCCGCCACGGTTGACGGCTGCTGCGAAGGCAACTCAGAATTTACCAGAAAATAAATATGACTTTGAACTGCTTTTTTATCATTCAACAGGTAAATAATATTTTGTGTTGAGGTACTGTTTACGAGGTAGGTCAAAGGCACCTTTTGATTGGCATTATTCAGGGTTATGTTACTGTTGAATAAAAGCCTGATACTATCCACAGGCTGGATGCCTACATAATGCCATACTGCACTGTATGTGATTGCTTTTTTATAGGCACTCAGCACTTCAGCAGCCTTGAGTTTTTTAAGCTCCTTTTCAGTAAGGCGGTCGATAAATTCTGATCTGTTTTTATACCGTGCATATTCATAAAGCGCATACCCCAGCGTTGAGGGTTCCTTTTCGGATATTTTTCTTTCAGCCAGCAAATTTCTTTTAATAATCTCTATAGATTTTTCATCAACCTGAGCCTGGTTGATGATGCCGTTGATTAAGACCAACGATTGTTGCAGATTACGCTCTATCCCTGTAAAAGTTAGCGAGAACCTACTCTTGGAACAGCTGGCATAATATGTAAGCCCGAGAAGTGCAAACTCCTTTTTTAACTGATCTAAACCAAGATTTTTTGTATAGAAATAAGGTAACAAATCAGCTGCCTCCTTCAACAACCTGATACTGTCAGACCCTACCATAAACTGTACAGTAACATTAAAAATATCATTGATGGGATTTGGTGTAACATACAGTTTATTGCTACTGTTTAGTTGTAAGAGTGTTGCATCTTTTTCAAAATCTAAAAAACGTGGTTCTTTATTTGCAGCAATCTGCTTCTTGAAATTTTTAGCATAGTCAGATTCTTCCTTCTGGTCAGTAAGCACCGGTTTATAGCCCGGTTTCTGCAACTTATGTTTTTTAGGAAAACCGGTGCGTGAATGCAAAGCGAAATAGTTGTCGTTAAAATATTTTCGGGCCACGCGTACCACATCTTCTTTGGTAATGCGTTGCAATACTTCGCTGTACTTTAACCGTTCTTCCCAGGTTGTACCACTTCCAATTGCCCCAACAATGGCCATGGTGCGACTGCCATAGTTTTCTAATTCCGATTGCCAATCGATGTACAATTGCGTCTTGGTAATTTGCAGGTCGGTATCTGATATCTCTCCGTTTTTTATTTTTTCAATTTCAGCAAATACTAATTTCTCCGCCTGTTTAATGGACTGCCCGATAAGTTTAGGGACAGCAATTAGCATTACTGCACCATCATCATTAAAAGAATAATTCATACCTGCGGCAGCTAAAAGTTTACCGTCTCTCCTGAGTTTATCCAATCTACCGGTTTCGGATGAATTGGATAAAAGTTGATTAAAAACCAACAAAGCAGCATTATCTTCATGCAACCTGGGAACAGTTTTGTAGCCCATTAAAGCCACTCTGATAGGAGAATACCTCACCGTCAAAATTTCTTTCTTTTTAAAAACGGTCTCGGGGTATTTGGGAAACTCCGGAATTTTACCGGTTCTTAATTTTGAGAATTTTTCTTTAATCATAACAAGAGCGTCTACCGCATCAAAGTTTCCGCAAAGCACTAGGGCCATATTGTTTGCTACATAATAGGTATTAAAGTACTCATACATTTTAGTTAGCGATGGGTTTTTCAGGTGCTCCACACTACCTAAGGTGGTTTGCGTGCCGTAAGGATGAAATTTGAATAAGTGCTTATTCATTTCTTCTATCAGTTTTGAGTCAAGTTCATCCAAATCAGTGTTTTTTTCTTCATACACCACTTCCAACTCTGATTGAAAGGAACGAAACACCGGCTGCTGAAAACGATGACTGTATAACTCCAACCATTTCTCCATTTGCTCACCTGGAAAAGCATTGTGGTAAACTGTCATATCATTCATTGTAAAAGCATTCAGTCCTGTACCTCCTATACTTTTTATCAGTTTATCAAACTCAGTAGGCAAACCATATTTTGCAGCCTGAACGCTTTGGTTGTTGATGAGCTGTTGTATGCGAGAGCGTTCTGCTTTATCCGTTGTTTTGCCCAACAAATCATAATAAAAATTAATTGAGTCTAAGTGTATTTTTTCCTTTTGAAAATCAGTAGTACCCAACTGAGTGGTGCCTTTAAACAGCAGATGTTCTAAGTAATGCGCTATTCCTGTAGCATCAGCAGGATCATTTTTGCTACCCGCTTTTACTACAATGGCACCAAAAACTTCTTTAGCTGTTTTGTCCTCATTTAAATAGACGGTAAATCCATTCTCCAAAACATATTTCTGTACCCTCAAAGAGGGATGTTGGGCACTTGCCCCAACGTACATGAAAACCAATAGTAATAACAACGCAAAACTTACAGCAGGTTGAGGATTTTTTACTGTCATCATAGTTACAGTTTTTTTTAAATGTGTTTTGAACAGGTATAACTTGGGTATGTATAGCCCAAAATTAATCTAATGCTGCTAAATTACAACTTGGTAAAGATATGAGGAGCGAAGGGCTGCTCCCTTCGCACTGAGTATGTCTCCCTTTCAGGGCCTTGCTTTTGTGTTGAAGAGAATATCCGCGAAATAAGATTCAGGACTTAAAAAAATCCAG
>DATGWX010000129.1:0-2326 GCA_035299275.1 Bacteroidia bacterium | reverse complement strand
ATGCTGTGCGGTTTGGATCATACTCGATAGAAGCAACAGTAGCAGGAATTTCTTTTTTATTACGTTTGAAATCGATAACACGGTACATTTTTTTGCTACCGCCACCAATGTAGCGCATTGCTCTGCGACCTTGAAAATTACGACCACCGGTTTTACTCTTCTTCTCCAAAAGAGATTTCTCCGGAGTATCCGTTGTAATCTCTGCATAAGCATTACCAATTCTCCAACGAGTACCTGCTGTAATTGGTTTAAATTTTTTTAATGCCATGATTTATTTCTTTTTTCAACATTTGCGGCTGTTGATCGCCATACTTGTTAATGAATTAAATGTTTGAATACATATCAATTGTTTCGCCTTCAGCCACAGTAACCATTGCTTTTTTGAAAGCAGGTTTCTGTCCCTGTACAAAACCTTTCTTGGTGTAACGGGTTTTGTTTTTACCTGGAACAACCGCAGTATTTACATCCACTACACTTACTCCGTAAAACTCTTCAACTGCTTTTTTAATTTCAAGCTTGTTGGCTTTACGGGAAACCTTAAAAGCATAGCGACGCAATTTTTCTTGCTGGCCATTTGCTTTCTCGGTTAAAATTGGTTTTATCAATACTTCAGAAAGTTTCATCTGAACTAAATTTTCTTTTTAATTAATTAAGCTGTTGCTTCTTCTTCGGCACCACCAAAAATCAATGCAGCGCTTTCTGTTAATACAATTGCTTCTGAGTTAACGAGGTCGTAAGTATTCACGTCGCTCAATAAAGTTGTTAATACAGAAGGAATGTTGCGAGAGCTTACATACACATTATCGTTGTATTCAGCAGTCACGAACATGATTTTCTTGTCGTCAACTTTCAGGCTATTTAAAACACCCTGGAAAGTCTTTGTTTTTGGGGCATCGAGAGTGATGTCCTCTACAACATAAATAGCATTTGCTTTTGCTTTATGTGCCAGTGCAGACATCTTAGCCAGATCCTTCACTTTACGGTTCAATTTGATTTCGTATTTGTGAGGTTTAGGTCCGAACACAGTACCACCACCTTTATAAAGTGGGTTACGAATGTTACCCTTACGAGATCCACCGGTACCTTTTTGACGATGCAACTTCTTGGAAGCACCTTGTACTTCGGCACGTGTTTTAACTTTATGCGTACCCTGGCGCTGAGCAGCTAAATATTGCTTAACAGCAAGGTAAATGGCGTGATCATTTGGCTCGATACCAAAGATTTCTTCAGGAAGCTCAACAGTTCTACCTGTTTCTTGTCCTTGTATGTTTAATACTTTTACTTGCATTTTACTTCTGGATTAAAACGATTGAACCATTGTGGCCCGGAACTGAACCACCTACCAAAATGTAGTTTTTATCAGCGAAAATCTTAACGATCTTCAGGCCTTTCACTTTCACTCTATCAGTACCCATTCTACCAGCCATGCGCATTCCCTTGAATACACGTGAAGGATAAGAAGAACCACCAACAGAACCCGGAGCTCTCTGGCGATCGTGCTGACCGTGAGAAGCTTCACCCACACCGTGGAAACCATGTCGTTTAACAACACCCTGGAAGCCTTTACCTTTCGTAGTACCAACTACTTCAACTTTATCGCCTTCAGCGAAAATGTCAACAGTAATGGTATCACCAATATTTTTTTCTTCGGAAAAGTTTCTGAATTCTTTTACACACTTTTTGGCTGAAGTATTAGCCTTTGCGAAGTGATTCTTTTCTGAACCGAGTGTGTGCTTTTCTTTCTTGTCGCCGAAAGCTAGCTGGAGGGCACTGTAGCCATCCGATTCCTGTGTCTTAACCTGGGTAACAACACAGGGACCAGCTTCAATAATGGTACAAGCTGTTTGCTTGCCATTTGGATCGAAGATGCTGGTCATCCCAATTTTTTTTCCAATGATTCCTTTCATTTGTTTTGCGGTTTTATCCCCGCAAGGTTATACAAGACAGACCCATGGAATAATTGGATCTTCAATCCTGGTTCATCATCCGACCTTTTCCCGATTCGATCAATTAAGTCTGGGGAAGTACCGGTGACAAACAAACCTCGAAGGGCTTGTTTATATGTTATCCTCCGTTGCCGAAGGTTTAAATTCAGAGCTCTTTTTTCCCGCCTATGGCGGGATTGAGAGATGATAACTATTTGATAAGAACTAATTATTTTAATCCCGCAAAGCGGGACCTATCGTCATGCTTTGATCTCAACTTCCACACCTGAAGGCAGATCCAGCTTAGAAAGCGCATCTACTGTTCTTGAAGAAGAAGTATAGATGTCCAGGAGGCGCTTGTGCGTAGCCAACTGGAACTGTTCGCGGCTCTTTTTGTTCAC
>DATGWX010000128.1:0-2584 GCA_035299275.1 Bacteroidia bacterium | reverse complement strand
CTAAAGCGGTAAATACCACGTTGGGCAAAGTTCACATTTTTTAGAATGGGGTATTGGTAATCGTACACATCGCCCAGGCCGTTGCCGTACCATTTTCCAAGGTCATCAGCAATAGGAATTTCAAAGCGTTGTTTGAGTTCTTTTTTATCGGGCAGTTGGGTGTAAAGCAGTACAAACATGTTGTTGTATTTGTAGTCAGATTTTACCCGTGTGTTGATGTACATGTTGTACAAGATGTTGGTGTCTTCAATAAGTACATCAAAGCCTACCTTGTCTTTGTAATGCCAGTTGTATTGTGGTATTTCACGGTTTTCATCCAGTATACGGTTGTTGTCGCAACTGTTCAGTAACAGTGCGCAGGTGATAACGGATAAAAAGAGTTTAACGTGCATTAACTTCATGCCTGATCTGGAGGTGGTGGTGGGGTGCCGGCATCGGGTTTGTTAGGGTTGCGGTTATCCCGGCCACGGTTATTCCTGTTTCCACGGTTTCGGTTGTTGTCGCGGTTCCTGTTCTCATTGTTGCGCGGTGGACGATTGGTAGTATCGCCTTCACGTTTTTCTCCGGTGTTCGGTGGAGTACTTGGTGTATCAGAAGGAGGTGTGTTGGGGTTGTCGGGCCTTGGCCTTCTATTGTTCGGGTTGTTTCTACGCTCGTTGTTGCCTTCAGCAGGTTTATTGGTGTTGTTCTCCGGTCTTGGCTTTCTGTTCTGACCTCCTTCAGCATTGCCTTCTCTGCGCGGGTTAGCGCTATTTTCGGGGCGAGGTGGTCGGCTGGTGTTTCCTGCGCGTTCGTTGCTGTTTCTGCCTCGGTTATCGCGATTGCGGTTATTGTTGCGGTTGCCTTTTGCTTGCTTCGGGCGGTCCAAACGTGTGATGCTGTCTTCGCCTACCATATCTTTAAAGTCGGGTTCTTCTTCCACAATGGTATCTGCAGCGGCTTCAATGACATGCGTAGGTTTTTCACCACGTGCATTCATCTCCATAATTTCGCGCACCTTAGCTAAAGGCAAACAAATCCATTGAGCTGAGTCACTACCCTGAACGGAGAACCACATGAGTCTGCGCAGTATATCGGTTTTCACCAAAAATGCAGTGCCCGATTCTACTTCCAAGCGTAAACGATCGTCTTTTGGGAATTCTTGGAGAGCTTCGAGGTAAGAGTCTAATTCAAAGTTGAGGCAACATTTTAAACGGCCACACTGCCCTGATAATTTCAACGGGTTAAGGGAAAGATTCTGGTAACGTGCAGCCGAGTTGTTAACCTGTTTAAAATCGGTAAGCCAGGTAGAGCAACAAAGTACTTTACCACAAGAACCGATGCCACCTAGACGGCCGGCTTCTTCGCGGTAACTTATCTGGCGCATTTCAATTTTTACTTTGAAAGTTTCTGCCAAACGTTTAATCAGTTCACGAAAATCAACGCGGGTTTCTGCGGTGTAATAGAAAGTAGCTTTTCTTCTGTCGGCCTGATATTCTACGTCACTCAGTTTCATGTCTAACCCCAAATCAATGGCCAGCGAGCGGGCCCTGTATTGGGTGGGTATTTCCATTTCTTTACATTCCTGCCATTTGGCCAAATCGGCTTCGGTGGCTTTGCGGTAAAGTTTTTTAATACGCGGGTCATCTTCGCTGTATCCGTTTTTCTTGAGCTGCAGTTTTACCAGTTCGCCTTTTACATTTACACGGCCTATATCGTATCCACCGGTTTCTACTTCTACGGCTACAGCATCATCTTTGTATAAATCAATTGCGTTAACGTTTCTGTAATATCCTTTTCTGCTGCCTTTGAAGCTAACTTCAACCACATCAAAAGGTTTCATGATAGCAGGCAATTCTATATCTGACAGCCAGTCATAAACATTCAGTTTATTGCACCCACCGCTGCTACATCCACCTGAGCTTCCGCATCCACCCGGTTTGGTGCCGCATGCTGTTCCACATCCCATAATTATATATTCGTTTCTATAAAAACAGTTCAACAATAGATAACCGCTTAGGCAACAGCCTCAACGGGTTTAAGAATTCTCTTAAGAGACAAAGATAGGTTCATCAGGGTAATTTTAGGGTTGGCGTTACTCTCGATATGTCCAATGGCTGAGTTAAACTCTTGATTAATAGTAGGTAAATTTTGCTCGTGCACAAATCGGGCGAATTTTTGAACAAAGTCCTCCTCATTGGTATCTACTCTCAGTAAACTGCTGATGTTGTTGCGGTAAATGTAAGCTTCACGAAACATGTGTAAAGCATACCGTAAAAAGTTTTTAAGACTCTCGCGGCCCATGCTGCCTGCAGCGTCAATCCAATCCACCAGCTCTTTGGCTTTGGAAGGAGTAACGCACAACAGCATCCACTCCCTGAAGTTTTGTAATAAGTCGGCTTCCTCACTGTCAATATGAGCTAAGGCTTCGTTCATATTTCCTTCAGCCAGTTTGGTGATGAGCGTAGCACGATTTTCTTCCAACTCCATTTTCTCCATCAAAAAATGTTTGATGTCCTGATCAGTGAAGCGGTTAATCTTAATCATTTGCAAGCGCGAAAGAATGGTGGGGAGCATTTTTTCACTGTCGTTGGCAATCAGAATA
>DATGWX010000127.1:0-3023 GCA_035299275.1 Bacteroidia bacterium | reverse complement strand
GAAAAATAATTCACAAGAATTTTACCTAAGCAGGTAGTTTTTGCTGTGAATTAAATTCATTAAAAACGTTTTCGATAATTTGCTTGTACGACTTACCGAACTTACGCAAGCACCATTTTCGAAGTGCCAGCACCTCATCATACAACAACAGGTTTTTCACTGCTTTTTTTAATTCTTTTTCAAACAACTCTTTGTCAAAGCTTACACTTTTGAGAATTTTCTTACAGTAATTCAACATGGATGAGCGCATAGTTTAAAAGTTAATAAGCACTCCATTGCAATTACCTTTCCAAAAGCAGAGTATCAAACGTGCCTAACCTCGCAATAAAGGATGAAGTAACTGAATTTAACCGTGAAACGAAATGAACAAGTGCATAACTAACTCAAGGAGTCGGTCAGGTTTTTGATTTCTGTTCTGGCATCTGCCTGAGTATATATAATACGGTACACGGCATTGAGTATGGGCATATCAACTCCGTACTTTTCATTGATGCTGTACATGGATTTAGTTGCATAATAACCTTCGGCAATCATGCTCATTTCCAATTGTGCTGCTTTCACAGAATACCCTTTACCCAACATATTGCCAAATGTACGATTGCGGCTGAATTGCGAATAGGCGGTAACCAATAAATCACCCAAGTAAGCTGAATCGGTTACTTTACGGTGTTGGGGAAAAACCTTGTCAATAAAACGTTCAATTTCTTTAATGGCATTGGCAATAAGAACTGCCTGAAAATTATCCCCGTATCCTATTCCGTGGCATATACCACTTGCAATTGCATAAATATTTTTGAGCACTGCGGCATATTCTGTTCCGAAAACATCTTCGCTCTGAACCGTTTTAATGTAACGTCCTTTAATTATGGAGGCGATACAGGCACAGCGGTCACAGTCAGTTCCGGCAACTGTAAGGTATGACAATTTTTCAAGTGCCACTTCTTCAGCATGACAAGGCCCTGTAATAACCAACAATTGATTTTTATCGGCAGCAAATCGTTCCTGAAAATATTCAGCCACCAAACAACTATGTTGCGGCACAATACCTTTTATAGCAGAAACTATAGTTTTGCCTTCTAATTCTTCTTGAGTAACTGTTGCCAAAGTATCGTGAAGAAAAGCAGATGGAATGGCAAAAATCAACACATCTGCAACTCGAATGGTATGGTGCAAATCTGCACTTACCTGCACCAACTCCGGATGAATTTCTACTGAACTGAGATAACGCGGATTGTGGCGGTACTGCCTGATGTGAGAAGCAGTTTCCTCTCCCCGAACCCACCAGTGTATACCTGACACCAAATGCGAGTTTTGAGGCATATTGTCGCTGAGAATCTTAATCAATGCTGTTCCCCAGCTACCTGCTCCTATGACTGCTATGTTTTTTGCCGCTTTCAACACGCGACAAATATGCGATTTTTACTTAAAAAACAGGGGCAATTTTTATTCAGATGATTCTTCTCCTTTTGGTCCCTTCTTTTTGGCTGCATCAAAAAGTTCTTTTTCAGAAACTTTTACTACTGTTTCTCCGTCTTTCAACTTCTTTGAAACTACTGAATAAGGACCCGTAATCACTTCTTCTTTCTCGTTTACTCCTTTAATAATGTGTATATATTTATCATCCTGAATGCCATACTCCACTACACGCATTTCTGTTTTACCGGCATTGTGAACAAACACCACTTCAAGTAAATCGTCCATGTCAGTACTCTTTTCCTTACCTGCTTCATCTTGCCCCTTCACATTCTTTTTGTCTTTTTTCTTTTCTTTATCTCGGGTAGTTACGGCTTCCACCGGAATAGATAAGGCATCGTACACTACATCCGTTTGCACCTCTACAGACGCGCTCATACCCGGACGAAAAGGGGCTTTCTTTTTACTTAATAAATCAACATAAGATGATTTTATTAATCTCACTTTTACGGTAAAGTTGGTTACCTGATCGGCTGAAACACCGGTTAAATTAGCTGAATTGGCCACCTCTGTAACCACTCCTTTAAACTTTCTGTTCAGATAAGCATCAACTTCCACCAATGCCGTATCACCCACACTTACCCTTACAATATCATTTTCATTTACTTCAATCCGCGCTTCCATATCATTCAGGTTGGCAATACGCATCATCTCTGTACCTGCCATTTGCGAAGTACCTACCACACGCTCTCCTTTTTCCACATTCAACCGTGAAACAATTCCGTTAACGGGAGCATATATAGTGGTGCGGCCTAAACTTTTCTGTGCTTCATTTACTGTTGCCTCAAAACTGGCCACAGTATACTCTGCTGCTTTGATGGATTGTTTTGTAGCTTCGACTTCTGCCTGCGCATTCAGGTAGGCTGAACGTGAAGTTTCAAATTCTGCATCCGACAATACTTTTTGCTCATACAATTTTTTATTTCTGTCAAAGGTGAGTTTTACTTCAGCATAACGAGCCTCGGCCTGCAATAAGCGTGCTTTAGAACTGGCTAATTGTGCACGCGCATTATTTAAGGAAGCATTGGAACGGTCGAGCGTGGTGAGGTAAATCTCCGGATTTATTTTGCACAGCAACTGTCCCTTCACGACTGAATCACCTTCTATAACATACAGCTCCACTATCTCCCCCGATACGTCAGAACTTATTTTCACTTCCTTTTCAGGCTGAATTTTTCCGTTGGCGGAGACAGTCTCAATGATGGTTCTTTTAACCGGAAGTTCTACCGTAACCTTGATGGGTTCTACCTTTCCTACCCAACCTGCCTGTTTCCCCACAATAAAAAACAGAATAAGCGCTCCGGTAGCTATGCCTAAATACAACAGTAATTTCGACTTCTTTTTTTTCGGTTGGTTCATGAATATTTTTATTGTAATGTGATAGGTTTACCGTTATAAAAATCCACAACTTTCATACGAAATATCAATTCGTATTTGGCTTGTATCATAGTGGTCTCTGCCCTGGTATGATTGTTTTTGGCCAGAGAATAATCTGTAAAATTCATTGCACCCAGTTTAAAGCGTTGGTCGGCATTTCTAAAGCTGTTCCC
>DATGWX010000126.1:0-1634 GCA_035299275.1 Bacteroidia bacterium | reverse complement strand
TAACAAGTCTTTCAAACCGGCACGTTCAGCTGTTTCAATAATCTTCTCAAAGGAAATCTCTTTTCGGCCCAAGGTGATATTTTCCCAAACAGTGCCGGCAAACACTCCCTGCAAACCAAGGTATATCCCGATGTTCTGCCTTAGGCTATGAGATTTATAATTGCCTATAGGAATACCATTCACCAATATATCTCCTGTAAATCCATTGTACACTCCACTAAGTAATTTGATTAACGTTGACTTGCCCGCACCCTGATGACCGGATATATTCACGATTGAATTGGGCGCAACAGAAAAGCTCACGTTCTGTAGTACTTTTTTACCATCAGGATATTGAAAAGAAACATTATGCAATTCAATAGCAGTGCCGCTGTTACCGGGCTGAAACTCTACCGTTCCTTCTTTTTCACGTTCACTCTCAGTAACCATAGATAGCTTTTCCAACCCGGTAATTACATCATATACACTATCCAAACTACCAATAAGTTTTTCTGAAGCGCTGATCACAGAGAGAATTACAATCTCAGCAGCTATAAATTCCCCTATGTTGATTTGCTGATCAATCAACAGATACGTTCCTGCCGTTAACATCACTGCTGTAACAATCACCTTGAAAGCCAGCAGGGTTTTGTATTGTATAAGCAACACTTTAAAATGGGCTGTTCTGCTCTGCAAATAGCCGGTTACCCGTTCATCTGTTTTATGTAAACTAAGCTCATCTCCTGAATGAAACTTAAACGAAACAACGGTGCGGGCAATTTCTTCCAACCAGCCCACCAATGCATACTTGTATGAGCTTTCTTTTAAACTGGTTTGCAAGCCGTACTTTCCGGTTAATCTGAAAATAAGCCATAAAATGAGCACCAGAATAAGGCCGAATAAAATAAAAACGGGGTGATAAAGCGCCAATAACAACAGGCCGAATACAGTTTGAATGGCCGCTGCGGGAATATCCAGCAACAATTTAGCCAACCCTTTTTGAAGGTTTACGGTATCAAAAAACCTGTTTACTTTTTCAGGCAAATACACCGCATCTGCTGCTCTTAAATCAATATTCGGAAGTGTTTCTGTAAATGCAAAAGCGTATCGGGTAAAAATACGTTGCTGTATTTTTTCGATAATCTTCATCTGGTTAATTTGCATAAGGCCCACCACCAATACACCTATTACCACTATAACTATAAGCACATAAATGGATGTAACCATTGATGCCCCCAGGGCAAAACCAATAATAGCCTGAACTCCCACCGGGACACTCAACTGCAACAAACCACTGAGTATAGCATAGAAATATACTGAGGTAATTTCTTTTCTTTCTATAAGCAGCAGGTGCCAAAACCTTCCTAACGGATCATTTTCTTTCATAGCCATAAACCCGGGCCCGATATTTTTACAAACATACAAATACTTTTTAAAATAATAGTATTACTATCATCAATAAACATACCACAATCATTCAAAATATAATTACTTAAATTAATAATTTAATTACTTTTGCACACAGACATCATGGATTTTAAACTGTCATTTAAAGTTAACGAGGTAATTTACCTGCGCGATCCCGAAAGCAGTGAGCTGGGGCGCAAGATTGTAAAATGCAGTATTGACCTCATTAATGAGTTGGGCTTTGAGGC
>DATGWX010000125.1:0-3107 GCA_035299275.1 Bacteroidia bacterium | reverse complement strand
TGCAGTTGCATGAGGATCTGAACATCGACTCAATTAAACTGAATGATGCGGCAACAACCTTTTACCGGGTGAATGATGTAATGAATGTATCAACTAACGGCACCCTGCAACCCAACTCATTTTTTAAGCTGATAGTATATTATCACGGTACTGCACCTTCCAGCGGACAGGGAGCTATAGGTAACGGTTTTTCTACCAATGCTTCAAAAAATGTAACCTGGTCATTGAGCGAACCCTATTCAGCTTACGAGTGGTGGCCCTGCAAACAGGTGCTTACTGATAAGGCTGATTCATCTGATGTGTGGATTACTACCGACAGTTTGAACAAAGCCGGTTCCAACGGTGTGCTTAAAAACAAAGTTGCATTGGGCAACGGCAAAGTGAGGTACGAATGGAAATCAAGATATCCGATTGCGTATTACCTTATTTCAGTGGCTGTGTGCCCGTATGATGAGTACATTTCCTATGCACACCCCGCAGGTGCCGACTCTATACTGATACAAGATTACCTGTTTAAAGATGCCACCACCTTTCAGAAAGAAAGCTTAAAGGAAACGGCCGCACTCATCGAACTTTTTTCGTCCAGGTTTGGTCTTTATCCTTTTGCTCAGGAAAAATACGGACATACACAGGCTGTTTTTGGCGGTGCTATGGAGCATCAAACCATGAGCACCATGGGGGCAATTAATTTTGAGATTGTGGCGCATGAGTTGGGACACCAATGGTTTGGAGATATGGTTACTTGTGGCAGTTGGAACGACATATGGATTAACGAAGGTTTTGCATCTTATTCGGAATTGGTGGCTATTGAAGAATTGAAGTCACCACAGGAAGCCGCTGAATGGATTAACCAGGCCATGTATTATGGTCAAATTGCAGAAGGGAGTGTATATGTCACAGATTCATTAAATGTGCCCAGAATATTTAATTACTTTTCCAGCTATAAAAAAGGAGCAGCACTATTGCGCATGCTGCGGTTTGAGGTAAACAATGATTCGTTGTTTTTTGCCGGTATACGAAATTACCTTCAGGCACACCGTTACAACACGGCTAAGGCTACTGACTTTAAGTTCTCCATGGAACAAACACTGGGCAGAAGCCTTACTGATTTTTTCAATCAATGGTATTACAATGCCGGCTATCCAGTATTCTCCGGACAATGGAACCAGTGGAACGAAAAAGTGTGGCTGCAACTTAATCAGCAACCGAGCGAAGGATCTACCGTTTTTAAAACTGCTTTAAACGTTTCATTTAAATATGCCGGTGGAGACACTACCATACGTATTCAGCTGGATGCTGCTTCTAAGCTTTACCTGTTTAATTTACCGGGTAAAACCATTTACACCATTCGGATAGATGAGGAAAATTATATTCTGAATGATATGTTCAGTCTGGCTAAAAATTTAGTGTTGGATGTAGAAGAAACTACAGGTACTGAATTTGCCGAAGTAGCCTTGTATCCCAATCCGGTGGTTAACGCACTCACCCTATCCGGTGCACGCGGATGCCGTATGCAGCTGTTTGATGTAACCGGAAAACAGGTAGCGGCACATGAGGTGGAAGAGGAAGAGGCCGTCTATAACATGAATGGTTTACCTGCCGGCATGTACGTGGTGCAACTTTCCCGCAACGGTGCAATTACTCACCGCAAGTTTTTGAAAAATTAATTCAACTTACCTCAACCATTACCATGAAACAGATTTATATAGCAGTACTAATTATGTTGTTGAATTGTGTTTATTCAACAGCACAAACACCCGGTACTTTGGATGTTACTTTTGGTACCAACGGCATTCAGAGCACCATTCTTACTAACCTCAAAAGTGATGACGGCATTTCTATTTTGCATTCGGTACGCCAGGCAGACGGAAAGTTTCTGGCCATTATTCAACGCAGTGATTATGTAGATTCCATTAATCAATATGATGAATACCATTACCTCTACCGCTTTACTGCCAACGGACAACCTGACCCCGCTTTTGGTACAAATGGTCGTGTTGATTTAAACTTTTACGTAAGTAATTTATTGTTGCTGGCAGATGGTAAAATCCTTTTGTTCACCAGTGATAGGGATGAATTGGTTATTGTCCGTTTGTTGAGTAATGGTAGTGTTGATATGAACTATGGCTTTGAGGGCAAAAACTACACGGGTGCGTATTTTTATCCATCCAATGCACTGGTGCAGCAAAGCGGTAAGATTTTAATTTGCGGAACCCGGCAAGGAGTTTCTGCCAATCTGTTTTTAAGATTGGAAGCTGATGGAAGCCGCGATTTTAGTTTTGGTACGGATGGCATAAAATTACTTTCTTTTATTCAGAACGATCGCTACATTATTGTTATGAAAGAATTGCCTGATGGTAAGCTGGTGCTGGGCTGTTCGATGTATTCAGGCACTACCTATGCTGCAATAGTTCGTTTAACGGCCGATGTAAACTATGACCTTACTTTTAGCGGAGATGGTGAGCAACAACTTACGTATTCCGGTTTTCAACTGAGTGATTTCGAAGTGATGGGCGATAACAGAATTGTAGTTGGCGGGCATTATTACTTCAGTAATTTTGCGCGTGCAGGTTTAGTATTCTCCCGCCTTAAGGCCAACGGAACACCTGACAGCACCTTTGGTGTAAACAGTTCGCGTACACACAATTTTGGCGGCCTGTTTGATGAGTTAAAATCCATCAAGGTGCAACCTGATGGAAAGATTATAGGCGTGGGTTCTTCTGATGGCCGTTTTGGTGTAATTCGTTTAACTACCACGGGAACTACCGATGCCACATTTAATTCCACAGGTAAAACAGTTACTCCTTTTGCGGGTAGCACCAGTGCCGGTATTGTGCACCTGAGCATGGAACCTAGCGGAAAATTACTGGTTGCAGGTTCTGCATTTTATCCTGATTCCATGATGCGCTTTACCATGGCCCGTTACCACACAGGTTACAATGTAAGTGTGGATGAGTTAAACAGCATTCAGCAGGTAGCCGTTTATCCGAATCCGGTGGCTGATGTTTGTGAGGTAGAGTATACCCTTCAACAGGCAGGAGAGGTGACCTTTGGTTTATACAACCTGCAAGGAAAGTTGTTGCAATCTGAGGTAGCAGGTAAAGAAC
>DATGWX010000124.1:0-2803 GCA_035299275.1 Bacteroidia bacterium | reverse complement strand
AATATTTTAGAAAGAAATGTAACTGTACCAACTTTCCTCCATACCTGAGTTGCCCAAACCCCACCGATAACCATACCTGATGCACCAACAAAAACCATTAATACATAACCCACATTATTGGGAAATGCCAAATAAAATAAGCCGCCAATTAGACATCCGACTAAAGCGGGGGAAAGGGCTATGCATATCCACCCGACTATTTCAAACGCATAATCGAAAAACTTCATGCACACGAATATAAACTCATTTTACTGCTCCTCCCATTTCTAAAAAAACTTTAAATTCGCACATACTAATTACAATCTATGAAAGCATTACTATTTACATGCGTGCTTTGCTTACTGTCAACTATATCATTTGCACAACAACACCTACCAGACTCTTTTGTAAAAGCGTTTCAATTGAAAACAACATGGAGTGAGAAAAGTGACCCCAAAACGACTATCTCCATGAAGGAACTGCGTACAATTATTAGTCAAAAAGATAAAAAAGATCATTCCAAAATTAAGAAGGTAATACGGGCCAGAAGTGGAATTACCAAGGTCTATTACGATGACCGGGAAAATCACATTTATGCCATTTACTTAAAAGGTCAATTGTACCGCATCTACTGGTCAGAGTGGGAGTACAATAATAAAGACGGTGCAAGTAAAATCATCAAAAGCACCACATGGGTAGCGGGCAATATTATGTCCATTTACTACCACCAAACCAAAAAGAATCTCATCATCAATTTGCTCCGATAAGCATTCTGATATAAAAGTAGTACCTTTGTACCCGTGAAAAAAGCCATGGCTTTCTGTTTATCACTGTGTATGCTTTTGGGCAGTTTGCTGCCCAACGGAGATTTGCATGAATTAGCAAAAGTGCCGGCTTTAATAGAACATTATTTAGAGCATGCCGAACGCGATGGCCTAAGTATGGCTGACTTTATCGCATTGCATTACGACAATCAGGAAGCTCAACATAAAAGCGAACACCAGCATCTCCCTTTCTTTCAGCACAGCTGCTCGGCACACGTGTTTACCATCCATGAACACACCATTGAGATTGCCCTCTTGCCTGTATCCGTTAATAAGGTAGAGATTCAACACCAGTACACCTATTCTTTTCTTCTCTCCCGTTCCATCTTCCAACCTCCGCGCGCTTAAGTTATTCTGAGGTCTCCTTCGGCAATGCACAGTTGTATTGTCTATGTGCTCATTTAACTTAACGTAACATGTTAGAAAAAATAATCGGATACAGTATCCGCAATAAATTTATTATCGGGCTTTTTGTTCTGGGACTTGTAGCCTGGGGCATTAAATCGGCCATTGAGTTGCCCATTGATGCCGTACCCGATATCACCAACAATCAGGTGCAGGTGATTACGCAAAGTCCCAACCTGGCCTCACTTGAAATTGAAAAATACATTACCTACCCCATTGAAGTAGCCACCTCCAATATTCCCGGACTGGAAGAAACGCGTTCCATTTCCCGCTTCGGACTTTCCGTAGTTACACTGGTGTTTCATGATCATGTAGATATTTACTGGGCAAGGGCACAGGTAGCTGAGCGACTCAAGGATGCACAGCAAAATATTCCGACTGGTGTGGGAGAACCCATGCTGGCACCCGTAAGTACAGGACTAAGTGAAATATACCAGTATGTTATCCGACCCGTTAACATCAAAGATACCACCTGGGATTTAACCGAGCTGCGTACCATTCAAGACTGGCAGTTAAAACGCGAGTTGCTACGTGTACCCGGTGTAGCCGATGTAAGTTCCTTTGGCGGATACATGAAACAGTTTCATGTAAAACTTAATCCGCAGCTACTGCAGTCATCCGGCATTGCCATACATGAAGTAATGGCTGCACTGGAACAAGGCAGCAGCAATACAGGCGCCTCGTACATTGAAAAAGGTGATCGCGCTTACTTTATCCGTGGTTTGGGCATGGCTGAAAACATCAGTGACATTGAAAGTATAGTAGTCAAAAACAGTAACGGTGTTCCTGTGCTGATGCGCGACATTGGCAAAGTTGAAATCTCGCATGCCATGCGTTTCGGGGCCATGACACAAGACGGAAAAGGTGAAGCCGTGGGCGGCATTATACTCATGCTGAAAGGAGAAAACTCCTCAGCAGTAATTGACCGTGTAAAAATTAAAATGGATGAATTGCAGAAAACACTGCCCAAAGGGTTGGTGGTAGAAGCATTTCTTGACCGCGAAGTACTGGTAAAAAAAGCCATCAGCACCGTTGTAAAAAATCTGGTGGAGGGTGGCATAATTGTAATTTTTGTACTCATTCTTTTACTGGGCAATCTGCGAGCCGGCTTTATCGTGGCCTCTGTCATTCCGCTATCCATGCTGTTTGCGATTATACTGATGCGCCTGTTTGGTGTGTCGGGTAACCTGATGAGTTTGGGCGCCATCGATTTCGGATTGATTGTAGACGGTGCTGTTATTATTGTAGAAATTGTGGTACGTAAAATTCATGAGCATTTACACCGGCACCATCAATTCGCCACCAAAAAAGAATTTGAACACACGGTATTCACCGGTGCCAGTGAGATTATGAAAAGTGCAGCTTTCGGGCAGTTCATTATTCTTATTGTATACATTCCAATACTGGCGCTCACTGGCATTGAAGGAAAAATGTTTAAGCCTATGGCCATTACGGTATCATTTGCCATTATCGGTGCATTCATTTTATCACTCACCTATGTGCCCATGATGAGTGCACTTTTACTGCGCAGCAACAAAGAAGAAAAAGAAAGTTTCGCAGAAAGAATGATTAACCGTTTGCGAAAAAAATATGTC
>DATGWX010000123.1:0-6530 GCA_035299275.1 Bacteroidia bacterium | reverse complement strand
ATTGCCGAGCTGAAAATTTACCTTGACTCCGTTAAAACCGATACACAGGCCACTAATATGATGCGCGACTTTGAATATAAGAGTTTGCGTAATCATGCTGCTGCGGGATGGGTGCAACAGATTTACAATTATTCTTTTGCGCCCTGGTCATTCGGGTTTGTGGAGTACGGTAGAAAATTCAGAAAGGTACAGTCTATTGCCCGAATCAATTATGCACAACGTTTTAAAACCGAAGCGTTACAGGTTGAAATAGACAACTACATTAAACTTTATAAAGGCACCATGTTGTTTGTAAATGCCGGTGCATCTTCCAGAAACATCATGTACCCGCAGTACAGATTTGGCACTGAATTGTACAAATCATTTCTGAAAAAGTTTGATGCTTCTGTGGGATACCACTTCCTTCATTATAATTTTGATGAAACAGACACCAATAACGTAAAGGTACGCAACACAAAAAACATACACATGCTGGTAGGGTCGTTGGGATTTTACCACAAAAAGTTTTGGTTCAGCTACCGGCCTATAGTGGTGCTTAACTCTTACGGTAAAGGAACTACTACAGTTACGCATAATTTCCAAACACGCTACTATTACAAATCTGAACTGGATTACATTAATTTTACCGTACTGTACGGAAACGGCATTGTGGGAATAAATTACACCACGCCCATTACCTACAACCTTATTCGTTTAAGCACGCTGCGCTTTGGTGCCGACTGGCAAACACGCCTGAGCAAAACACTTACAGGAGGATTAGGTGTATGGTGGGATTATGATGAATACGTTGATGGCAGATACCGCTACAGGTATTCCTTTTCAGCCAACATAAAGAAGGTATTTTAGTTCATGAAAGCACGCAACAACTACTTACTGCTTTTGGCAGCTTTCTTTTGGACACTTGCCATGCCGCTATTCGCTCAGCAGAATAACACCTGGCTGCAACCACTCTATTACACCGCTAAAAAAGGAGAGAACCTGAAAGTGGTAGCAAAAAAATACCGGTTGAAAGAAAAAACACTCGTATCCCGTAACCGAATTGCTGCTAATTATATTTTCACCCGTCCGCAAAAAGTACTGGTTGGTTATATAGTTGTACCCGCCAATCAAATAAGCAATCCACCCGAAGATGCTTTTTTGGTGGATGACGAAACCAAAAAGATGTACCAACCGGTTGCTGAAGATTTTCTGGCTGATTCAGTAAAAATATCCGCCAAAGAATTTGCAGCACTCACCCTACCTGCTGAAGTAGTTGCCTCACCTGCGCCAACCAGCACGCAGGATAATGACTTCCCCACCACACCTCCCGCTCCAAAGTCTAAAGGTAAAACCGCACCTGTAAAAGAAACTCCGGCATATCGAAAAGATAAATATACCCCATCTGACATACCTGTTGATACTTCGGGAAAGTCTTTAACAGCAACTGATTTGGCCGGATACGAAGAAGAGGAAGATCCCACTATCAACAACATTACTCCCGATGAATCAGAATTACGAACCCGCAAGGAAACTGACCTCATTGATCAAATTACCCGGCTCGAAATAGGAGAAGAGGACAGTGTAGTCGAATATGATTTTTTTGACGGGCCCTGGCTTTGGGCAAAATACAAATACAATACGCAGCCTACCATCATACAAAGAGGTTTTATTGTACTCACATTTTTTACCTTCTGCAATCTCATATTATTCATTGTTATTATCTCCAGCCGTATTTACAAAAACTATGTTGCCTTAAGAACCAAAAGGCTCCAGGAGGTTTATGAGCCATTGTTGGCCAACCTCATTTTTGGTGAATACGATACGGAAGACCGAAGGGCAATGATTGTAAGAAGAATTAAAAAACGTTACCTTGTTAATGAATTCAATAATGAGGTATTCCTGCAGGAATTGCTCAATTTACACAAGAATTTTTCAGGAGATGTGTGTGACCATATCCGCCAGCTATACATTGAATTTGGTTTGGTGAAATACAGCATGCGCAAATTGAAGGCCTTTCCCTGGGACATAAAAATAAAAGGTATACGTGAGCTGACTCAAATGGACATTAAAGATGCGTACGATGAAATTTTCAAATATGTTGACAGCAAAAATTCCATTCTGCGACTGGAAACTTTACTCTCCTTAATTCAGTTAAGTGAATCGGACCCGTTGAAATTTTTGAGCAATACCAAGGCCAACATGACCGGCTGGCAACAGGTAAATATTCTGGCCATTCTTTCCATTCTGAATACGGATGACCTGCCTGATTTTAAGCGCTGGCTCAATTCACCTAACAGTTCTGTATCACTGTTTACCATCCGCATGATTAACCATTTCAAACAGATTGGCTCCGTGAATTCCATTGTACCTATGCTAGACGACCCCAGAGAAAGTGTTCGGGAAGAAGTGGTGAATACCATAGGTAATCTTGAACTGTACGGCTTTGCTGATCAGCTGATAGAAGTTTACCACCGCGAACATGACCGCTTGAAAATTAAAATCCTGCAAGTAATGGTAAAAATAAGTGACGATGATCAGATTCCTTTTTTCAAGCAGGAAATGTTTAATCCTAACTTTGCCATTGCTGTGAATGCATGCATAGCTTTGGCCAAAATAGGTCCCAGCGGACGTAAAGAGCTTAGCGAACTCCTGGAGGATGCAGACGAAAGAACCACCGTGATTATTAAACACGCTTTGGACAAACGAATAGTAAACTAACATGGATAAATATTTAGAAATACTCGGTGACTTCTTTGACACATTTATCTTTTACTATGCGCTGTCATTATGCTTCAGCTATTTTGCATTAGCTATTATTTCTGCCATAGAAATGAGGCATTATTTAAAGAAGAACAGTTTCATTGATTACCGCACAATACTGAGTTCTCACCTTCAGCCCTCCATCTCACTTATTGCTCCCGCATACAACGAAGGAGCCAATATTGTGGAGAATATTCGATCACTTATGTCCATTCACTACGGCAACTTCGAGGTGCTTATCATCAATGACGGCAGCAAAGATGACAGTATGGAAAAAATGATTGAGAGTTATGAGTTGGAGTTGGTAGACTATGCGGTTAATCACCAAATAAAAACCAAACCCATTCGGGGAGTATATAAATCACGCAACTCAGCCTTTAATAAACTGATTGTAATTGATAAAGAAAACGGAGGAAAAGCTGATGCGCTGAATGTAGGACTGAATATTTCCAGCAGTGATTTAGTTGCTTGTGTGGATGTAGATTGTGTGATTGAACAGGATGCACTGGTTAAAATGGTGAAGCCATTTATTGAAGAAGACACCCGCGTAATTGCCACCGGAGGAGTAGTACGTATAGCCAACTCCTGCGAAATAGAAAACGGCAAATTGATGAAAATTAACCTTCCTGATGAATTACTTCCGCGCATTCAGGTGGTAGAATACATTCGCGCATTTTTAATGGGACGAATGGCCTGGAGCAGGTTGAACGGATTATTGCTTATATCGGGAGCCTTCGGATTGTTTGATCGCGAAATTGCTGTTAAAGCTGGCGGATACAACCATAAAACGGTAGGTGAAGATATGGAACTGGTGGTGCGTATGCGTATCTGGTGCCATGACAATGACATTAAATACCGTGTAGTGTATATTCCTGATCCGTTGTGTTGGACAGAGGCGCCAAACAACACTAAAATTCTGAGCCGCCAACGTAACAGGTGGGCACGTGGCACAGCAGAAACACTTTGGATTCACCGCAAAATTTTCATGAATCCGAAATACGGCAGCTTAGGCATTGTGAGTTACACGTTTTGGCTCATGTATGAATGGCTGGCCCCTTTTATTGAATTCTTCGGAGTAATGTTTTATATCATTCTGGCTATTCTCGGCTTCTCCACCTGGGAGTTTTTTATTATGATCATCAGCCTCATTTATGTGTTTGCCGTACTTATGTCTACATCAGCTGTGTTGTTTGAAGAAATGTCATACCACCAGTACAAAAACAGAAGGGATATGATTCGTTTAATTGCCACCGGAATGATAGAGCCCATTATCTATCATCCGCTCACTGTAAAATGGTCTTTGGAAGGAAATATCGATTTGCTTACCGGTAAAAAGACCTGGGGCGAAATGACCCGTCAGGGGTTGGGCAAAAAGAAAGAAGCCAAAACAACAGTGGTTTAATTGCTGAAACCCCAGGTAGAGATAGTGTTTTTACCCATGCGGGCCTCATGGTCATCTACAATGTTTTTGATAAGCGGAATGTAGTATTCCCAAAAGAACCGTTTCCTGTTTTCCAACTCAATCTGTGAGTAAAACAATGAACGGAAATTTCTGATGCCATTCATTTTGGATGACATCATGCCCATTTCATTGTCGCAAAAATCAGCTGAGAAATAGTAGTAGTTGGAGTCTCCGGTAATGTGTTCCACCGCTGCCACAAAGTTTTTAGGGATACGGTAATAATTGAGAATGGAGTCACCTGATGGATTAGACTTAACTGAAAAAGCTGAAATAACGTTGTTGTTTCCCCCATTAAGCGTAACAGCAAACCAAAACGGGTAAATAATGTTCTCCGGCAATTCATACTTTTCCTGAAACTCTTTCGGAGTGTAAATAATGGGAATTGGAAACTCCATGTGTCGCTTTTCATCCAGTATTACAATCTGGTCATTGGTATTTACATAAACTATTCCGCCATCTCTGAATGGCCACTTGCCGCCATGCTGGTTTTTATAGAGTCGAGATACCCACTTAGGCAGTTCTTTATTTTTTATGGTATCCAATGAAGAGAAATAACGACCCACCCAATTGGTCCATTTTAAACGAAGTAAATCCTCGGTTTTTTTACGAAGGTTGTAAGGTGTGGGCAAGGCATATAAACTAAACTCGGTAATAACCGTTTTCTTCTTTTCAATCATCTTTTTCAGAAATTCATATTCGTTGGTTTGCATCCCACCGTATATAATATCTGAACGCTCTTTATCATCCCCTTTTCTGTACCACTCATTATGATAAATACCGTAGGTATCGGTAAAATAGGTCATATCATATACCTCTGCCAGACTATCTAAATCCTGCGAAGTCATGTTCGAAAAATCTTTGATATCATACTGAAAATCCTCTGCCGGAAAAAAACCGAAATAATCATTTTCAATACTGTACAAATCACCATCAGGTTTCACCACCTTCATGTTATTAAGCACCCAATTGAAAGAGCGGTGCTCTACCCCTTTGGTATTCAATACTGTTTTGTCAAATATCAGTACATTGATGATTCTTTTTGATTCAAACAACCAAAATATCCATAACAGTATAGGGAAAAGCAGCAACAGAAGTAACGTAATGCGTATAATTTTCCTGATCATAACTTGGATTTACCGCTCAAGATTCATAAAATACAACCTCAATTGCAAACAACCTGTCGAAATTAAGACGAATAGGAAGTATTTGTTAATTTTGACACATGAATAACAGCCACAAATCACTAGCCGACATCAGAAAAGACTATATGCTCAAAACATTTGATGAGCAGGATGTGCTTGCTGACCCCTTTGAACAGTTCAAACTGTGGTTACACGAGGCCATACAAAGCGAAGTAAATGAGGCCAATGCCATGATTTTAGCCACAGCTTCCAGCAACGGACAGCCACATGCACGTATTGTTTTACTCAAAGGTTTTGACCATGACGGGGCCGTATTTTTCACCAACTACCAAAGTCACAAAGGGTCGGAACTGGAACAAAACCCCAAAGTAGCCCTTACGTTTTTTTGGGCCGAACTGGAAAGGCAGGTGCGAATAGAGGGCGTTGCCCGCAAGGTTGACCCTGCTCACTCTGACCAATATTTTTACAGCCGTCCCAAAGGCAGCCAAATTGGTGCACACGCCTCTCCGCAGAGCACAGTCATTGTAAACCGTCAGCATCTGGAAGATCGTGTGAAAGAATTTGAAGAGTTATTTGCTGAACAGCCCTTGCTTCGCCCGGAACATTGGGGTGGCTATGTGGTAAAACCTGCACGTTTTGAATTCTGGCAAGGACGTAGCAGCCGCTTGCACGACAGGTTCTTGTTTGAACAGAAAAACGGGATATGGAACAAGGTGCGTTTAGCTCCTTAAGTAAATTATTTTTTCAAGGGAACAATATTGCCCTTTTTGTTGATGTAAAAAACTTTGTTCAGATACTGAACACGGGCAATGCCCCCACTAAAATCAGATACCACATCATAATTGTGCGGTATAACTACTTTACCTGAGGTATCCATAAACCCCCACCGTCCCTGACGTTTAATGGGTGCCATGCCCTCAGAAAAACCACGGGCCTCATCCAATACTACTTTTACAAATACATTGCCTTTGGCATCTATAAATCCCCATTTATCGCCCATCATAATAGCAGCATAACCTTCTGAAAAAGCCTCGGCATAATCAAACTGTTCGGCTATAACTACTTTGCCCTTTTCATTGATGTAACCCATTTTTTCTTTGAGCACCACAGCAGCCATACCCTCATTAAAATCAGACCCGAATACATATTGAGGTTTGATGATGACTTTCCCGTTACGATTAACGTAC
>DATGWX010000122.1:0-1715 GCA_035299275.1 Bacteroidia bacterium | reverse complement strand
TTGGCTTTTTACTACTCTTCATTATTGCCCGCAATACCTACGCACAATTTCAGGGCGAAGAGAAATTGAAAGAAATACGCAAACACCGAATAAACACCCATTTGGGAAATATGAGCGGTGCTTACATTGCCACCGTAACCGCTTTTTTGGTAGTGAATGTTGACTTTATACAGCCGGGCTGGCTGGTGTGGTTGTTTCCATCCGTTATTGGTGTGCCGTTTATATTCTACCAAATACGCAAACGTACGGTTGCTGTAAAGGCACCATAGCACTTCGCCTGTTACAATTTTTGTTAACCCTACCTGGCACCAACAACTGATTACACCCTTACCAGCATCATTTTTGTGGTGCTTTTTACCGATTGCCCTTGTGCTGCTTCGCGCTGAAAGGTTATTCTTATAAATTCGTTTAAGTAAAAAACAGGAATGAAGAAGGTTGTTTTATTAAGTATTGCTTACACGCTTTTATTCTCATCGCAGTTGGTTGCGCAAATACTTACACCTGTTAAGTGGGATTGGAAAGTTGAGCCCGGCGAAAAAGGCGAATACAAACTTGTTTTTAATGCCAAAATAGACCCCAAGTGGCACGTGTATTCGCAGTTTGTAAAAGAGGGCGGGCCTATACCTACTTCCTTAACTTTTGATGCTAATAAGGATATACAGATACTTGGCAAACCCACTGAAACAGGCGGCAAGGTGCATGATGGGTATGAAGAGATGTTTCAGATGGACGTGAAGTACTTTGAAAACAGCATGACCATAGTGCAAAAGGTAAAAGTGCTGAAGGACACCAAGCTGACGGGTACACTGCAATACATGGTTTGTGATGATGGCCGTTGTTTGCCACCGGAAGATTTGGTGTTTGAATTTAACTTGAAGGCCGGTAAAGCGGGGGTTAGAATTGAATGGGATACATCCCGTTCTGATAATGGAAGCAAAACAATAGCACCGTCATCACAAACACCTTTTGATTCAGCCGTACAAGCTGTTATTGAACAGAATACTTCACCGGCAGATTCAACTACCAATGCTACAACTGCAGCAGGTTCCGATGGTAAATTCGGCACTCCTATTTCAGACTGCGGAAAAGAGGAAACCGAGAGCAAAAGCCTTTTATCAATAATACTGTTAGGGTTTTTAGGTGGTTTAGTGGCACTGGTAACACCGTGTGTGTTTCCTATGATTCCGTTAACCGTTTCGTTTTTTACCAAGCGCAGTGAAAACAAAGCGCGCGGACGCTTAGATGCTTTTCTTTACTCTTTCAGCATTGTATTTATTTACTTTCTGCTATCGGTACCCTTTCTGCTTTTTGATATTTCGCCCGATACATTAAATGAAATTTCAACCGGCGCTACGCTGAATGTTATATTCTTTGTGGTGTTCGTCATTTTCGCACTTTCATTCTTCGGCTTCTATGAAATAACACTGCCCAGCTTTATAGCTAACAAGGCCGATTCCGCTTCGAACGTAGGGGGGCTGGTAGGTATATTTTTTATGGCCCTTACACTGGCCATTGTGTCGTTTTCGTGCACCGGCCCTATTTTGGGTACCTTACTGGTAGGTGCGTTAAGTTCGGCCAGCGGCAAACTAAACCTGGTTGCAGGCATGACATCTTTTGGCCTTGCATTGGCCTTACCATTCGGCATATTTGCCCTATTCCCCAGCCTTATGAAATCCCTTCCCAAGTCGGGCGGTTGGCTTAATTCGGTTAAGGTG
>DATGWX010000121.1:0-6793 GCA_035299275.1 Bacteroidia bacterium | reverse complement strand
CTACGTTAGAACTGCCGTAAATTTTACGCAATTCTGTAATTAACTCAGTACCAATCTGGCCCGATGAGCCTACAACCAATATTTTCTCCGTCATGATGTACTTTTCTTTAAAGCACAAAAGTAAGTATTCCTTGGGAAAATTATCGGTTTAAGATAATTCTTGAGTAAGCAAAGTAACCTGTGGTTTTGTCGGTGAGTTTCAGCATGTAAGTGCCTGATGACAACTGACCCGCTTCTACTTCAAATGAGTTGGTATTACCCGCAGGATATTGAACCGAAATTACCCGACCCTGCAAATCATACAACATAATTTGTGGCTCCTCCAATATCATCTTTGTTTGAACAACCGCTTTGCCTGAAAACGGATTAGGATACACCTTTATACCCGACACGTGCAATTCCTTCACGCTTGTAAACTGGGTAACAAAGCGAGTTAGAGTAGTATTGGTGATGATGGGTGTATTCAAATCAAAATAAATGTAAGCCGTATTTAGTACCTCTGTACCGTGAACAAGGTTAGGTTTAGGCTGAACGGTATAGCTCACAAAACCATGACTACCCGGCTCATCCCGAAAACTATCCGGTAGATTGATATTATCAAACGTAAATATAATTACCCTGCCTTGAAGTTTGTATGTATAGTTATGTGACGAGTGGGTAACCAAAAGTGTGCTCAGGTCCAAATGTTCGCTCAATGTATCTGCTATCTCTACTTTAAATGCCACATCGTTGCCCGTGTTTTGAAAATGAATGGTATAATCCAGTTGCGGTGTAGAAAGAGCCACCTCATTGCCAAGTGTCAATGGTGCAGTTACCTCTTTCATATTGGGGTCAAAAGAATTCGATGTAAAAAAAGAAATCGTGTCGTGGTTGTTGAGCGGAAAGGTATCTCCGATAACGGGTGTTACTGCCACAGGAAAATGCAGCAACTTATTCAAAGAAACGGAAGCGTCAATGGTGTAAGTAATACGATAATACAAAGTATGGGGCCAGGTAAGGTGCTGAAACCGCCAGAATAGCACATTTCCGCTTATACTGTCGGCTGCAGGAAAACATTGTACCTGCTGCATATTCATTCTTGCCTGAGTATCCATTGCCAAAGAAACCAATCCGCTTTGTGTGGTGGTCCCTATATTATATATGCTAAGATAAATGCGGTTACTTACACCTACTCTACATCCACTGTTGTTTCCATTTATTTTTAAATCACTTACCTGTGCCTTGGGTTGCAGAACAAAGTCTACAGAATCTTTATTTTGGAAGTAAGAGTTAAATGAAATACGAATAGCTGTATCTGGTACAATTTTCCATAAGGGCATATACATTCTAACATAAGTAGTATCATATCTTACATATGATGCAGACCCTGAGTCTGCAAAAAGTGTATAGCTATCTGAACCATTACCTTCTATTATTTTGGAATCAGAAATAAGGTGCTGGGAATTAAGGAACATCTCATTAGAATCCTTTTTGAAATTGCTGTTGTTATCGACATACACCTTTCCCCTCACAAAATTTGCAACCGGTATTACTTTCTTAATATAATACTCTCCTCTACCTCCGGCTGCGGCATAAACTGTATTGTTGTGTTCTGCAAAACTCATAATACTACTGCCCCAGTATGCCGGAGAGCCGCTATATGGATTCCGCAACACATGTAAGGCCCCTGTATGTACATCAACTACAACAACATTTGAAGCGGGATTCATGAAATGTTCATGATACGTTACTCCACTGAAAATATACCCGTTTGCATAATGCAACGCATGATTACCAATTGAGGGTGACTTATTATAGTCCATTTCATATAATATATCTCCTAAAGCAGAACCTATTAGTTTTCCGGAGTCGGGTGTGAACCAAAAGAACATTCTTTCATCACCAAAAAAGGGGAGATTGTAGTTTGAAAAATCAATTTTCAATTCATTAAAGTACAACTTACTTCTGGTAAGCAAAAGCACAGAATTATATGGCATAATTATCACTTTATCCGTTTCACCTAATTGGTACCCATTAGCAATATTAAATGCCGTAAGCTGTTCGCCTGCAGAACCTACTTTGAAAGATGCCGCACCCAACCTGCTTACACCGGAAATAGAATCAAACCGGCCAAACACATACAATACAGAATCAATTATTTTCAAACTATGAACAAATGGCCTGTTTGCTGAAGGTTTGGAGACGGGTGACGGATTCCAACTATCCACAGCCGCAGTTGAGAGCTGTACCGCAGCTAAACCGTTACGTTGAGCAGTACTAACATTTCTGAAACATCCTGACAAATACATTTTATTGCTACTGTTACTGTAAGCCATATCGAGTACAACTGAATCGGGTGAAGGATTCCAGGGTAGTACATTCCAGTTTGTGGTATCCACAGCCGCTGCATACAGTCGTCTATTATTTCCTATACTATCAAACCTGCCTGCCAGATATAAATTGCCATTTAAAGGCAAAATTTTATATACTGAATTATTCACAGGTAAGCTAACCGGCAATATTTTCATCGTATTCAAATCAACTGCAGCCAAATAGCGTATTGAACTGTTGGGTGTGCTGCTAAATGAGCCTGCCACGGCAAGTTGATTCCCTGTCAGTTGTATGGAATACACATTTCCTGTTACACCATATTCTTTATGTACTGCACCCGTAAATCGGTTAAATGCCATCAAAGTATTGTAAGTTTTGCCATCATATAACTCCATTAAGCCACTTAAATAAAGCAGAGAGTCAGTTAAACGAGCTGAAAAAAAATGAACTCCGTCAACATCTGAATTGTAAATGCGCTCTTTGTAACTATCTTTTAAAAAAGAAACAGATGAAAACAAACGGGTTTGCAGGTTATAAATTACAACATCTTTAACCACCATCCCTTCAACAGCATCAATATTACCTGCAAATACAATATCATCTCCGTGTATACTCACTTTATCAATCGCTCCGAATACACACTTATGATTTGTTGCTGTAACTGCCCCGCTTACAGAGTCTAAAACGCTAAATGCGTTGGTATTTGATCCATTAAAGGTATGTGTAAAAACTACTACTTTATCTTTATATAATGCAAAATCATTG
Organism: Bacteroidia bacterium; assembly: GCA_035299275.1. GTDB lineage: Bacteria > Bacteroidota > Bacteroidia > UKL13-3 > UKL13-3 > JAGPCK01. Next base: position 3,718 of record DATGWX010000121.1, on the reverse strand, counting down.
TAATAATACTGACCATTGTTCCATGCAATCATGCCACCTGAGGATGTATCAACTGCAAATACCTGGTCAACCGACACATTATTAACAGCCACTCTCCCTGCTCCTGCCAAATACACTCTATTGCCAAGTGCCTCCACGTGCTTAACAAATGGCACACCACCCTGCATACTTTTCTTTATTCCTACATCCCATGCATCAACTAATGCTGTTCCTATATCTACCCTAAGCACATAGTTTCTGTTTAATGTGTCTGATTTAGTAAAATAACCCGACACATACAATTTTCCCTGATACACACTCAGGCTCCTGACTTTGTCATTTAATTTCAAATCAAGATTAGTTACCCTTCCCGCTGAATCAAGGTGAGCAAAATAATTTCTATTGTAATTACCTGCTTTGGTAAAATCGCCTCCTACAAACCATCCACCAGCACCATCTGAAACTGAACAATGAACAATGCCGTTCAACTGATGCCTGCCTTGTTTAAAATAGCCCTGCAGGTTGCCAACGGCAAAATATGGATTGGAATAACCTATGCTGGTAAAACTTCCGCCTACATATAATTTGTTACCGTAAGTTACCGTTTGATAAATTTTCCCGTTGGTATAAAAAAATGGAGTATCCACCTGTGCGTACAAAGATGAACAGATAGAGAACAACAGAAACAGCGAGATTATAGCATTTTTCATTAGCTGCATTTTACAGCAAGTTAAATAAATAATCTTAAAATAAAAGGCAACCTAGCGATTATATGTGGCTATATCCTTGCGCACATACACCAGCAAAAAATTACTGCCCCAGATAGTTGAATCGGGAGAAAGACGCAAATCGCGGGCTGTAAAAACAGGTAACTGAATTTTGTAGTACTTCTCCTGAGCCAAATTACTTCGGGAAAATTCTTCACAAAACGATTCCAGACTTACTACCAACTCCGGCATTTTTTCCTGCACATATTTTAAAGGAATAGCACCAATATGACTACTGGTTCTTTGTTCGGGCACCTTCATCGGGTGGTACTTGATGGCTTCAGGAGAAATCAATCCGCATCCGTCTAAAATTTTACCTTCAAAGCCATAACCCAATCCACCTATCTCTGAGGTCATCAAAGTAGCATTGGGATACTTTTTATACAACCATTGCGAAACTTGCAGGTATTGTTGTACTCGTGCCCCCGGTTTAAAATTTTTATACGCGTGAAACCTTCCTGTAGCAGAAGCATACACTGCCTGTGCAAACAAAAACATATAAGGGAGCAATAACAAAAGCAGCACCGCAGAAAAAGCAACACGTCTCTCACGAACAATCCAGATGAAACAACCCAATATTACAGGTAAGGTATAAATTGGGATGTACCAGTGAAACATTAAAATTTTTTTGAATACGTAGGCTACTGCAATCCCCACTCCAAAGGCCATAAGCAGGTAGTTGTTGGCCTCGGTAAACTTTCGAAGAACAGTTATAAGCACCAAAACCAAAAACACCAGTACTAAAAAAATAGAAATGAACTTTCCTGCAGCGTTGCCCTGTACAAAACTGAACCATTCTTTCATCAAAGTGTTGTAAGCCGTTAAATCATAAATTACGGATTTTGCCCCGATGGTATTGGGAACATTGGTACCGAAAAAGTGCATATTGTAGGTAAAAAAAGGCAAGGCCCCCAATGCAGAAAAACCTAGTGAAGGAAGCAGTTTGACCTGCTTAAAAACTACCGCACCTGCTGCAAAAAGAATAAACGCAGCCCATATTTCCATGCGAAAAAATGGTGCAGCTGCAAGAAATAAAAATGCCCATGCATTTCCTCTATAATACAACCAAGCACCAAAACCCAATAGAGCCAATGTAAAGGTGGTTTCCATGTACCCAAGTGAAGCAAACTGGCAAGCCGATATAACCAAAACAGACGAACTTGTAAAAGACAAGAAGCGATTTAGGTCGGTGAGTTGTTGAATGAGTAACTGATAAACAAACACGTCTAAAGTGAGTGCAGTAGCATGCAACCAGGGGAGTAAAGTGAGCTTATACCCGAAGACTTTAAAAAACAAAAACAGGAACATCGTCCAGCCCGAAGAGGAAGAAGACATGATCTGTTCTTCTGTATTAAAATACGGAACTCCTTGCTCCAACAGATTTCGAACAATGCGCAAGTGAATATAAGAATCATCATCAATGTAAGGAAACAACTGATGATGCACAAACACCAAAAGTGCCCACAGCAACAAATAAGCAGCCGCAAGAAAACCTTTGGATGAGAACAAACCGGCTTTAAGCGGCTGAATCATTTTTAAAATAACGGAACAAGCTCATACCTCCTACTATCACAAAACCGGCATATAAGGTAATAGTGAAAATACGGGCAATGTTTTCGCCTTTGGCATAAGTGGCGGGTTCGAACTTAAACTCAATAGTATGATCTCCCGCAGGAACGCGCATGGCACGCAGCACATAGTTAGCACGAATATGTTCCACAGGTTTGCCATCAACGTATGCATTCCATCCTTTATCATAATACACCTCAGAGAAAATGGCCAATTGCTCACTCAGTGCTTTGCTTTTATACGTAAGGTGGTTGGGCTTATAATCGGTTAACGTAATGGTAGCCGTTGAGTCAAACTGAGGAGTAAAACCTTGCAAATAAGCTGAAAACTTCTTGTCGGCAAATGCCTCGGTTCTCGGATTAAATCCGTTACCCAAAGTATCAACATTGAGTGAGGCCATTTCTGCATCGGCACCATCAACTAAATTATATTTTGGAACAAACCATGCATTACCTATAGCGCCCGGATTAAACTGTGCCATGGGCTGACGGTTGTTGTCGCTCACAATAAAATAACGGGTGTTGAGCATATTGAAAACCTGCATGTTTTGGTTGCCGATTTGTTTTTCAATCAAATCCTGGTACCTGCGCACCTTAGCCGCACTGTAACCTCCAATGGATTTATGGAAGTAAGAAGTGGTGGCATCATTAAACGGACTAACTGTAGTATTAAACACACGGTAGTTTAATGCAGGGTCCTGTAAAATTTGTTGATCGGCTGCAGTAGGAACAAACTCCTGTTGCTTTTTCTTCGACACGAAATCTTTATCATTCAGGTAGCGTTTATCAACCGTCCACAAATCAAGTAGAATAAGTGCTGCCAACAAACCTATTACCTGCATTTCCTTTATTTTTTTAGAGAGCATAAACCACAAGCCCGCAAAGGAAGCCAATACAAAAAACAATGAACGCAACGCATCATTGCGCATAATACTTTCTCTGTCGCTGTGCAAAGGCTCTATCAACCAATCGGGCAATTGTTTATCTACCGGTGCTGAGAAATCAATCATACCGGCTGAAACAACCAGTATAAAGAGTAATCCGCCCACAGTTGCTAAAGCATACTGTAAGGATTTTTTCAACTGCTCTTGCTTCTGTGTTGAATTGAAATATTCTTTAAGGGCCAGAATACCTAATGCAGGGAAACACATTTGCGTAAGAATAAGTATAAAGGTTACTGCTCGGAACTTGTTGTAGTAGAGTACGTGGTCAAAAAAGAAATCAGTTAACAGGGAGAAGTTTTTACCGTATGACAAAAGAATAGAGAAAATTGCACCCGCCAATAGCCACCACTTTTCTTTACCCTTCACCACAAACAATCCTAATACAAAAAGAAAACAAACCACTGCACCAAAATAGGTAGGACCGGCCGTGTAACGTAAATCGCCCCAATAGGTGGGTGCT
>DATGWX010000120.1:0-2845 GCA_035299275.1 Bacteroidia bacterium | reverse complement strand
GTATTCACTTCCTGTTGCAAACCGGTTTGAGTCCACGTAGCTCCGCTATCTGAGGAAACATATACTCCGTCATTGCTCCACTTGCCTGCATAAACTTTGGTATCTTTTACAAACAGCGAAAGAATCTGGCTGCCTGCCATTTTACCTGACCAGTTTACACCATTGTCATTTGATACCTGCACACCGTTACCTATGGTACCGGCATATACGTTATTTCCACTTAAGGCAATGCATTTTACATCCATACCTGCCAGCGAACTATCCCAGGTAAGTCCGTTGTCTGTTGACCGATACAATCCATTCCCTTCTGTCCCGATGTATAAATTACTTCCGCTAAAAGCTATTGACCTTACGAATAGATTGGAAGGGAAATTTGTTGGTCGCCATTGCGCATTAGCCAGTGCAATCATCGTGTAAATAAGCACCAGTGTTGTAGCTGTTTTTTTCATTTATTGGTTAAGTTAGGTGTAGTAAAATTCATTGGAAAATCAGACTGATTTATTCTAAAATAAGTTTGCGTGTAGTTACACTTTCAGCCGCATACACCTTAATAAAATAAACTCCTTTTGACTGCGTAGTGAGGTTTAAAATTTCGTGGGTACTAACGGGTGTTACCGATATTACCTGTTCACCCAATATGCTGTAGCACTCCATTCGGTCAGCTATTGCGGCAGTTTTCACCTGCACCAAACCGGTAGCCGGATTAGGATAAATCATTAACGATGCATCTTCGGCATATTGACGCACGCCTGTACCTCCATTGTTGGTGGATCTGATAACTCCTACAAATGATCTGTTAAGAGAATCCTGACAATTGATGCATTGTTCGCCTACCAGCCAACCGTGTGAGGCATCATTAAAATAAACAGAAAATACCGAACCGTCTTTTACCAGAGAATTTTGCACTTCCCAGGTTGTACCTCCGTTGGTAGTGTGGTGCACTACACAATACTCTTCATTCTGTTCAGGGTCTTCGGTTATCCAACCGGTATTGGCATCAATAAAATGAAAAAACTTATGACGCGAGTCTGTACCGTATTTTACAGGTAAAGGAATGGTACTCCAGTTAGCCCCACCATTAGTGGTTTTTAACATTTTCATGCCGGGTCCCTTCACCCAACAGGTACTTGCGTTGATGGCATTTAAAAAATTCAACGTTTGCACATTCACAGCAGGATCGGTATAAGTGCGTGTCCACGTAACTCCACCATCGGCTGATTTTTCAATGGACCATTTGGTTGGTGTGGAGGGTAATGAATCTTCTTTCCAGGTAGTAACTGCCCACCCGTTCAATGCGTCTGCAAAATGAAATGTAGTTACCGCATTCGATTGAAGTTCATTCCAGTTTGTCCCGCCATCGGTGGTACGCATAAACTTCATGCCCACATTCATTTTAAACATAGTGGCCCATCCGGTAGTTTGATTCACAAACTGTATCTGCAGCGGGAAATAACCTGTGGTATCTATTGTTTTTTTGGTCCAGTTTTGTCCGCCATCGGTGGTAGAAACTATCACCACACCTTTAGAGTCCTGCATCCAGCTGCCTTTGGCAAATATCATCCAACCGTGTGTTGCACTCACCCAACTCATGCCGGTTGCTGGGTCAGAAGAATGCACCAATGTATCATTAGGGAAAGGATAATGTTTGGTCCAGCTTGCACCTCCGTTAGTAGTTTTAAGATAGCCTCCGTTTCCTGTGGCAATCCAGCCTTCGTTGTTATTGATAAACTGTATCTGCCCGAGCAAAGTATCTTTACCTGCAGGATTGTTTTGTGGTTGCCAACCTGACTGTGCTGATGCCGTTATGCTGATGATAGAAGCAATCGCCAAAAAAATGAATTGTAGTATTCTCTTCATGTGTTTATTTTTTTAACAAATTTGATTATAACAGCAGAAAGTGAATATGAAAAAAGTCATAAACTGAGCTGATAGTTATCACATTAAACAAAAATGTAGTCAGTGATATTTGATAAACACTGTTCAAATCAATCTCCTCTAAGTGAATGTTATCAAATTGATAAACTGCCTTGCAATTTGCACAAGTCATACGTGTACGTGACAAATAATGCAATGAAAAACAAAGACTTACATCTCGGCACGTTAATGGGATAGTTAAGGCATGTCGTATATTTTAATTGTGGATGACAACAAATTCGTGAGTTCCTGTGTAGCGGTGTTGTTAAAGAAAGAAAAGTATCATGTTATCACTGCCTGCAATGGAACAGAAGCTATTGATGTTATAGACCATGGTATACCCAAAGCCATTATTTGTGATGTTGATATGCCCGGTATGGACGGGTACACCTTTGTCAAAAAACTCAAAACGGAGAAGGTCAATAATAAAATTCCTGTAATCATGTACACCAGCAATCAAAATGAACTGGACAAGAATAAGTTCTTTGCATTAGGTGTAGCATATTACATTGACAAACGATGCAAAACAGAAGCACTGATACATGCGCTCAGAATAACCTGCAACGAAGAACCTAATTAAGGCAGGTTTTTGCTGTTCCGCATTGAAGAGGTATATTTGTTTATGTCTTCCATTAGTAACGGATGATGTTAAACCTTATATCATGCTTTCAAAAACGCTGTTTTATACCTCTGTTTTATTCCTGTTGCTGGCTTGTTCAAAAACGCCTCAAAAAACAACCGCATTACCTGCGCAATCAACCACTCCGCAGTATAGTGTGGAAATGAAAATTACAGAACCTGAATTTACTCCTGATAAATCGCCCGATGCATCTTTAATCTGTTTATTTACCAACCATTCTGATTCTATGTTGGCCATTGACATGGATACCATCATGAATATTTTAAAAATCTACGGACAGGGCGCCAACCA
>DATGWX010000119.1:0-1865 GCA_035299275.1 Bacteroidia bacterium | reverse complement strand
GCAGAAAGTACGACCAGTTTGGCCATGCCGGAATGGGTAATGGCGGCTATGGTGGTGGTGGAATGAACATGGATGATATATTCAGCCAGTTCGGAGATGTGTTTGGAGAAGGGAGTCCGTTTGAAGGATTTTTTGGTGGCGGAGGTGGAAGAGGTGGTCGCAGAGCCAATATCGGAACCAACATACGCGTGCGTGTAAAACTCACTATTCAGGAGATAGCCCAAGGCGTTAATAAAAAAATAAAATACAACCGTTTAGTTTTGGCTGACGGGGTAAAATTCAAAACCTGTGCTACTTGTAACGGAGCCGGTCAGGTACGCAGGGTAACCAATACCTTCCTCGGTCAAATGGCTACCACATCACCTTGCCCTGCCTGTGGCGGAGCCGGTAAAAGTATTGAATCAAAACCATCGGGTGTTGACAACAACGGACTGGTAAGCAAAGAGGAGTTGGTAGAGATAAATATTCCGGCAGGTGTGGCAGAAGGCATGCAACTTTCAGTAAGCAGCAAAGGAAATGTAGGTCCGGGTGGCGGACCGGCAGGTGATTTGATTGTACTGGTAGAAGAGATAGAAGATGAAAACCTGAAACGTGACGGGAACAATGTGGTGTACGAGCATTTTATCAGTTTCCCTGAAGCAGCTTTAGGCACGCAGATAGAAGTGCCGACAGTAGACGGTAAAGTGAAAATCAAAATTGATGCAGGTACGCAAGCGGGTAAAATACTGCGTTTAAAAGGCAAGGGTTTACCCAGCGTGAACGGATATGGCAGAGGTGATCAGTTGGTACAAATAAGTGTGTGGACACCTAAGAAACTTTCTTCTGAAGAGAAACAGATATTGGAGAAGATGATGAAGTCAGAAAACTTTCATCCTAAACCCACCCATGCCGATAAAGGATTCTTCGACAGAATGCGTGAGTTCTTTCACGGATAAGTAAAATAGAATAAAAATATATCTAAAAGCCCGACTTATTTCGGGCTTTTTTCATTTAACAACATGGCTTCTTTCATCCATTGCAGGATGGGTTCCACCAGTGCATTATCAGCCGAGTAAAGTTTAACGTGGCGCATCCCTTTGCCTGTTCCTTCCAACAACTCTTTTTCATCAGTAAGTCCGGTGCCGTTAAAAAAGCCCAGATTCATGTACACCGTAGTGGCGTAGGTATATATAAACGCCAGATTTCCTTTGTAAATAAAAGTGAGGTTATTCCATTTGATAGCCTCTTTGATATCAGGGCTCAACGCCAAAATCTGTTCCCGGTAAAAGAGTGTGATAAGTCTTTTCTCCTGCGGGAGGTTCATCAGAAATTGTTCTACTTTTTTGTCCATTATTTAATCAAAGATAAACCTTCTAAAGCAGATTTATCATCAGGAGACATGAGCAGTACTTTATTGAAAAGCAATTTGGCTTCGCGCAGTTTGCCCAGTTGAAAATTGGTCCAGGCATACATCAAGGTATTGTCGTAATCAAACGGATACAGGTTCGCTACTTTTTCAAAATAGCGGAAAGCATTTTTGTAGTCTTTTTTGTTGTAATGGATAAGTCCCATGCGGTAATTGACCACAGTGTTCTGCGGGTCAATGGCTAATATTTTTACATACTGGTCAATCACTTTGTCCCACATTCCCAATGCTGAGGCCGGATTGACATAACCCAACTTGGCCTCAATAGAATAAGGCATTTGCGCAGAGGCTTTGGCGTAATAGTTCATTGACTCATTGTGTAAACCGGCCATATAGTTCAGCCAACCCAATCGCAGGTTGAGTTCATAATTTCCTTCACCGTAAACTTCTTTAAGCGTTGCAATGGCGCCTTTGTAATCGGCTACTTTTTCCAGTTGGTAGCTTTTCGCAAAGGCTTCAG
>DATGWX010000118.1:0-6379 GCA_035299275.1 Bacteroidia bacterium | reverse complement strand
CCGTATCAATCTCTATAAAGCTGAGGTTATCAGTTTGTGTTATCTTAGATTCAGTGTCTTTAAGTTTTATTAAAGGATAATTATTCTTTTTGTCCTCTATTTTCTCCCAGGTAGCTGTATTGTATATGCATTTCAAGCCATTAGGGGGCATGAACGAAAGTTTATGATTACCCAGATAAAGGTAATCTACTCCCATGTCAGACATGTGCCATTTGTCCAGTTGCTCATCATAAATATGTCCCACATCTGCAAGGTCCGCTGGTGTAATGTTGGGTTTGTGACTCAAATCTGCAATTACTCTGGGTACATTTGAACCTCCGAAATTACCCGTTGTAACGGTGTGTCTTTTTTCGTATTCAAAAGGAGAAAATAATTTTTCTGATTCGGGATATACAGGAGTGATGTGTTGGTGAGTTGATCTGGTAGTGTAGCGTTGTGCCAGTTTTATGGCTACCGGTGCCTCAAACTCCGGGTCCTCTGTTAGCGAAACCCGTATGGTGTCACCTAAACCATCTTCGAGCAAACAACCTATTCCCAGGGCTGATTTTATTCTTCCGTCATCTCCGTCTCCGGCTTCTGTTACGCCTAAGTGCAATGGGTACAACATGTTTTCAGCACTCATTCTATTCACCAACAAACGGTAAGCCTCAACCATTACCTGCGGGTTGCTTGATTTCATAGAAAGCACAATGTTCCTGTAGTTTTCACTTTCGCAAATTCTCAGAAACTCTAAAGCGCTTTCCACCATTCCCATAGGCGTGTCCCCATACCTGCTCAAAATGCGGTCGCTTAATGAGCCATGGTTGGTGCCAATGCGCATGGCAGTTCCGTATTCTTTGCAAATTTTTACGAGGGGAATAAAGCGCTCACGTATACGCTCCAGCTCGGCTTCGTAGTCATTATCGGTGTATTCAATGGTTTCAAATTTTTTCTTATCAGCAAAATTGCCCGGGTTGATGCGTACTTTTTCTACAATGCGTGCAGCTGCTTCTGCTGCATTAGGTGTAAAGTGTATATCGGCCACCAGCGGGGTTTGGTATCCTCTGGCACGTAATTCTTTTTTAATGTTTTCGAGGTTTTTTGCCTCGTTAATGCTGGGAGCTGTAATCCTTACCAATTCGCAGCCCGATTCAATCATGCGGATGGACTGTTCAACAGTAGCCATCGTATTCATGGTATCGGTTGTTGTCATGGATTGAATGCGGATGGGATATTCGCTGCCCATGTATAAATCACCGATTTTAACCGTTGAGGTTTTACGTCTGTGGTATTGGGTTAAACTGGTGCAGTACTTTTTTGATTGATTGATTTGCTCCTGAAATGTCATATAGTATATGTTGACGCAAATTTGCGTGCTATTGATGAGATAACCAATTGCCTATGTAGAAAGTTTGTTAAGCGTTAAATATCTCCCAATTGAGGGCGAATTAATAACTCTTCTACCACAGCATGAGCTGATAACTGGTAACAACTCCATATGGCAGCAGAAATGTCTTCAGCTTGTATAAACCGATCTTCCGGCAGGTTGCTTGACGACCAGGATTCGGTATATGTAGCACCGGGTAATACAGCAGTTACCCGTACATTAGTTTCTTTCAATTCTTCTCTCAATACCTTACTCATACCCAATAAGGCAAACTTACTGATGCAGTAAGATCCGCCATTAACATATGGAATAATGCTCGCGGTAGAGCAGATATTAAAAACATGCCCTTTTTTTTGTTTGAGCATATCCGGTAACACAGCGCGGGTTAAGTGATAAGCTGATGCCACATTTACCTGAAGTAAATGTTCCAGTACACCCTCTTGTTCAGAAAGTATCTGGCCTGGCTTGAATATACCTACATTATTCACCAGTACATCGAAATGGCCCAATTGGTCAAGTGCATGGTTGGCAAATTTCTTTACAGAGGGTGTATGAGCTGCGTCAACTTCAGCACAAAAGATATTTGTAGCCGGATTACTCAGGAGTAATTCTTCTTTAAGCGACTGAAGGTTGTCAGGGTTTTTAGAGTAAAATGCCACACCAAAACCTTGTTGCGCAAACTTTTTCACTATGGCCCGGCCAATTCCTTTGGTACCTCCGCTAACGAGTATATTCATGGTGGGGATATTTCTTGCTCGCAAAATAAAGCCTAATATTCCTATATTTACACGGTTTTTTAAAGCGAAATGACATTTTTTTACGTATTCGGAAAGTATTTGCTCTTTATGAAAGACGCCTTCTCTAAGCCCGAGAAGTTTCGCATTTTCAGAGAGCGGTTGATGCAGGAAATGTACTCCATCGGAGTAGGGTCGCTGGGTATTGTTGCCATTATCTCACTTTTTATAGGAGCAGTAACAACCGTGCAAACTGCTTATCAATTGGTGAGTGGTTTAGTTTCCCGAACTATAATAGGAACTATTGTAAGTGAATCAACAATTTTAGAATTAGCTCCCACTATTACAAGCCTTGTTTTAGCAGGAAAAATAGGTTCCAGCATTGCCGGTGAAATAGGAACCATGCGGGTAACTGAGCAAATAGATGCTTTGGAAATCATGGGTATTAACTCAGCCAATTTTCTAGTATTACCCAAGGTGGTTGCGAGTATGATTATGATTCCGATGCTTATCATTATCTCCATATTTTTAGGAATATCGGGTGGTTTGCTGGCAGGTAAGTTTTCAGGTATTTTACCCATAGAAGAGTTTATGAAGGGAGCCCGCTCAAGTTTTCAGGGGTATACAGTGTTTTTTGCCTGTACCAAGGCGGTAACGTTTGCGTACATCATCACTTCTGTTTCTGCATTTCAGGGGTATTTTACCCATGGCGGAGCATTGGAAGTAGGGCAATCAAGCACCAAGGCCGTTGTATACAGTGCAGTGCTGATACTTTTTGCTGATTATGTTTTAGCTCAACTGATGTTATAAAGTATGATTGAGGTAAAAAATGTTTCAAAAGCTTTCGGGGAAAAGAAGGTACTTGAAGATGTATCAGCCACTTTTTTAAAAGGCAAAACTAATTTTATTATCGGTGCCAGCGGAAGTGGAAAAAGCGTGATGATGAAATGTATGGTTGGCTTGGAAGAGGTGGATAGCGGATCCATTTTATATGAAGGACGCGATTTTACCCATATGGGTTACGAAGAAAGGAAAGACATCAGAAAAGAAATAGGTATGTTGTTTCAGGGAACCGCCTTGTTTGATTCGCTTACCGTGCAGGAAAATGTAGAATTCCCTTTGAAAATGTTCTCGTCCATGTCGTCAGCAGAAAGACTGGATAGGGTGAATACCTGCCTGCAACGTGTTAACCTCCAAAATGTAAATCAGCTTTATCCTTCTTCGCTTAGCGGAGGAATGAAAAAACGTGTGGGTATTGCCAGGGCCATTTCGCTTAACCCCAGCTACCTGTTTTGCGATGAGCCCAATTCGGGTCTTGATCCGCTTACGTCTCGTGTAATTGATGAACTGATCAAAGAAATTACGGAGGAGTACAATATCACCACCATTATCAATACCCATGATATGAAGAGTGTTTTTGATATGGGGGAGAATATTGTCTTTATCTGGAAAGGTAAAAAATGGTGGGATGGTCACCGCAAGCAAATCAGAACCTCAGGTAATGAAGAATTATATGATTTCATGAAGGCATACGATATTGAATATGTATGATAAATATCAGCTTAATTAATGACTAATGTGGTGGTTATTTACGAGCAATAAATTGAAATTTGAATATGAAAAGAGTATTCGTTTTTACAGCCTTGAGTATAGTTGTAGGGGGAGTTATTTATTCATGTAAACATGAGCCTGAACCTATACCCGTTAAATTGATTTGTTTTGAAGAAGAGGTATTACCTGTATTAAGGTCTAATTGTGCCAGTGCATCAGGTTGCCACAGTACTGAGAATCCGCAAAAAGGAATAATTCTGGACAGTTATGCCAATATTATTGCATCAGGAACCGTAAAGCCGTTTGATCCGGCTTCAAGTGAATTGTATGAAGTTTTAATAGAAGACGACATAGATGACCGTATGCCACTGGATGCACCTCCCCTTAGTCAGGATAAAATTGCACTCATCTACAATTGGATCGCTCAGGGCGCACAAAATCCCCCGTGCACAACTCCTTGTGATACGGTAAATGTTACCTTTTCCAATCAGGTAACCAAGGTGCTTAACGGCAACTGCATGGGAAATTGCCATGCGGGAACAAACCCTACCAGTGGTTTTAGTCTGGCGGGATATGATAGCGTGAAAGTGTGGGTAAACAATGGCCGACTACTTAAATCAATCAATCATGAGGATTCATTAAACGTTACGCCAATGCCATATAGCCCTCCCGGTTCTGCAAAAACAAAACTGAATGAGTGTAATATCCGTACATTGGAAATATGGATAGAGAACGGTGCATTAAACAACTGATATGAAATTTAGAATTTTAGCATTGACGGTGATTGCTGTGTTTGCAGTAGCCTGTTCGCATTATGATGAACTGCAAAAAAATATTGAGCAAAGTAAAAATGGTGATGACGAAAGTCACAACCAGGGACGTGATTGTATGCAATGCCATAAAGCAGGTGGCGAAGCAGGTAAATTTGAAAGCGATAAATGGTGGAATATTGGTGGTACAGTATACAGTGCAAATGGCATTGTGCCAACAGTAAACGGCAAGTTGTATTTGTATACACAACCCAACGGGCAAGGTGAATTAAAATATGCCTTTGAAATAGATGCTTTGGGTAATGTTTATACCAACCAGATTATTGATTTCCGCCCGGGTTTATATCCTTTTGTGGTTAGTGTCACAGGTGGTACAGCTGCAATGAACTCCATTTTGCCTCATGGTAAATGCAACAGTTGCCATGGCGTTACAACCGATCGAATTACAGTCAATTAAATTTTAAAAAAGATATGAAGAGATTATTTTTATTGTTAACCTTTGGGGTAGTGATGAGCGCAGTACTCGACTCTTGTTATTATGACAAAGAAGAGGAGTTGTACCCCAATTCATTTGGCAATTGCGATACAACCGATACTAAATATTCCACCGCAGTAAGAAAGATATTAGATGCCAATTGTATGGGTAGTGCCTGTCATTCTACCGGGCAATTGAGTTATGATTTCAGCACACACGCAGGCGTGGCTCAGGCAGCTAATTCTGGCAAATTGGTGAGTGCCATCAAACAAGACGGTTCAGCCTCCAATATGCCAAAGGGTGGAGGAAAATTGTCTGACTGCAATATTCAGATTATTGAAAACTGGGTGAAAAAAGGAGCTCAAAATAACTAATGAATCAACGCATGAAAAAAATATTATTACCTATAGCATTACTGTTTAGTTTTCCGGTATTGGCTCAGGAAGACTTACTGGCAGAATTAGAGAAGTCTCAAACAGAGGAGAAACCAACACCCGTTTACGCTACATTTAAATCTACACGGGTGATTAACGGACACTCTGTAGAAAACATTGCTGCCAAACATCTGGACTTCAGAATATCTCACCGATTCGGTAACCTGAATACAGGAGAGTACGAGTTGTTTGGTTTAGACCAGGCTACCCTGCGTTTAGGTTTTGAATACGGTATTAACAAAGACCTGATGATTGGTTTCGGACGAACTACCGTTGGTAAAACACTGGATGGTTTTGTAAAGTATAAAATTCTTTCTCAGAAAAAAGGGAAGAAGGCTTTTCCTGTTACTGTTTCGTATTTCGGAAGCACTACACTTAAAACGCAGAAGTGGGAAGATCCTAACCGCAACAACTATTTCACCAGCCGACTCAATTTTTGCAATCAGTTGCTTATAGCGCGTAAGTTCAACGATCACGTCTCCGTACAATTAACGCCAACACACATTCATAAAAATCTGGTTAAGCTAAAAAAAGATCCGAATGATTTATTTGCAATGGGTATGGGAGGTTCAGTAAAAATTACCCGAAGCACCCGCTTTAACGTAGAGTGGTTTCCGATGTTGAACGGAAATGACGGAAAAGTGTATGCAAATAATTTTTCTGTAGGGTTTGATATTGAAACCGGAGGGCACGTATTTCAATTGCATTTCACCAATTCAGTGGGACAAAATGAACCACAGTTTATAACAGAAACTACAGGCAAATGGGATAAAGGGGACGTACGCTTCGGATTTAACATTTCCCGTACCTTTTCTTTCGATCGTTCAGCCAAGAAATAATAGTACACGGATAAAAGACTAAAGGAGGGCAGTTTCTGCTCTCCTTTTTTTATGCGAAAGGGGGAAGGATTATTTTGCGGATGAGTTAATTTTAATAGAACCGGTATTGGAGGTGTAGGTTTTGCCTCCCCAACGTAAAGTGAACCAGAATTTAGCCTCCGTTTGCAAGGCATCAAAATCATGCGCTGGTGAAAGGTTGGCTTTTTGATT